>JAXGSX010000407.1:0-2644 GCA_040775225.1 Kiritimatiellia bacterium
AAGCCTGCCGGGCGCTGGACACGCCCGTGGTCAGCGGCAATGTAAGTTTCTACAACGAAAATCCCAAGGGCGCGATAGATCCCACGCCGCTGGTGGGGATGGTGGGGTTAATTGACGATGTCGCCAGGCATGTCACCCAGGAATTCAAACGCGCGGGGGATGCCATCGTCTTGCTGGGCGCCTGCCGGCCCGACCTGTCAGGCAGCGAGTATTTATGGCTGGCGCACGGCCGGAAGCAGGGCAATCCTCAAATTGACCTGGCCACGGAAAAGGCCGTGCAGCAAGCCGCGCTGGCGGCCATCGCTGCCGGCTTGATTCATTCCGCGCATGATTGTTCCGAAGGCGGGCTGGCGGTGGCGCTCGCGGAATCCGCCATTTCACGCGCCGGCCATATGCTGGGCGCGGAAATCAGTCTGGACGGCTTGCAGGCCGGGGGTAGCCGGCTGGATGAAATCCTGTTTGGCGAAGCGCCATCGCGGATCGTGGTGTCGCTGGCTGCGGATAAGTTGCCGGAACTGGACAAGCTGGCGCAGAAATTCAAGGCGCCTTGCGTCAGGCTGGGGCAGGTCGGCGGCGACAAGTTCATCGTGCGCGGCAGCGGCCGGACGATCATTGACCTGCCGCTGGCGCAGTTGGACTCGGCCTGGCGGAATGCCATTCCCGGCCGCCTGAAAAAAAGCGCCGGTTAAAGCACGCGGCACGCCGGCGGGTTTACCGCGGCTTGCCCGCCAGTTCCTGGCCGATCGAGAAGGCTTTCCCCAGATTCTTGCCCATGCCGTAATAGCAGCGGCGCAGGGGGTCGAAAATCACCATCCCGGGCAGGGCATCCTGGCTGGCGATGCTGGCCTCTTCCGCTTTGACGTCCATAATTTCCCCGATAAACATGGTATGCATGCCCAATTCGACATGCTGGAGCAACTTGCATTCCACGGCCATGGGGAATTCTTTCAGATACGGGGCATCCACATGGCCGCCCTTGACGGGAGTTAATCCGGCGACGGCCAGCTTGTCCGCATCCCGGCCCGATGCAATGCCGAAATAATCGGTTTCCCTGATATATTGCCGGCCGGGGATATTGACCGTAAAGGCTTTGCGATTCAGGATATTATGATAACTGTAAGTTGCCTTTCTGAGTGAAACCGTCACACAAGGCGGCTGGGAACAGCAAACGCCGCCCCAGGCGGCAGCCATCATGTCCGGCTTGCCGGCCTGGTCGTACGAGCCGATGACCCAGACTGGCGCCAGCAGGCTGATTTCAGGGCCCCGCGATTTTTTCTTGTCTTGCATGATTGCATCCTCCTTGTGCTCGCATTATACCTGGAATGGAAGGAAATGCAAGCGCCCGGCGGCATGTGTTCGGCAAAATCACATGGAGGGCGCGGTTCCACCCGCGCCTCTCTGGAAGAATTTAATTATGATCGCAGAATGCAATGGCCCATGCTACTATCCATGACATGAACGCATGTCCATTATGCGGCGCGGCGGATGCGCGGGAATTCTACCGGGACGCGCGGGATGGCGCATATTTCGACTGCGGAGTTTGCCGCCTGGTTTTTCTCGCGCCGGCTTGGCATCCCGACCCGCAACGCGAATGCGAGCGTTACCGCCTGCACCGGAATTCCATCGAGGATGCCGGCTATTGCCGGCATCTGAGCCGGCTGTTGGATGTGCTGGCGCCGCTGCTCCCCGCCGGGGCGGCCGGGTTGGATTACGGCTGCGGGCCGCAGCCGGTGCTGGCGCAATTGCTGGAACGGCGCGGTTTCCGCGCCGTCGGCTACGATCCATTCTTTCAGCCCGACCCGGTGCCGCTGGGCCGCGTGTATGATTTCATTACTTGCGCGGAGGTAGTCGAGCATTTCCGGCGGCCGGGCGCGGAATTCGCGCGGTTGGCGGGGATGCTGAAGCCGGGCGGCATGCTGGGCGTGCTGACCGCATGGCTGGAGGAAGGCCGGAATTTTCAGACCTGGTCCTACCGGCGCGATTTTACCCACCTGTGTTTTTACCGGCGGGCGACCATGGAGTGGCTTGCCGGGCGGCATGGCTGGCGGGCGGTTTACCTGGCCGGCGGCGTGGCGATTTTCTCCAGGTAATGGCCCGGCAGGGGGCGGCCTTCGATCACCAGGGCCTCGGCGGCAGTTGGGTTGACGCGGATGACCTGCAACCGGCCGGTGTCTGCGCCGGGATGATGTCCGATGATGTCGCCGGTTTCCGGGTCCGCGATAGGGCGCCCGGCGGTACGGGCAAGGAAAATGTCGCCGATGTTCACGCCCATGTTGGCGCCGCCGTTGATGATGGCCAGTTCCGCCGTGGCATCCGCAATGCGCGGCTGCCAGGTGGGGATGGGGATCGCACGGACTATTTCCACCACCGCCTTGTTGATTGCCTCGCGCGTTGCCGCGCCGATTGGGGTCCGGAAGAAAGCCTCGCCCCCAAAGGCGACCCCGCGGTAATCGAACTTGGCCCACTGGCCGGAGGCGCGCGCCGTGCCGCCGGCGGAAATGGATTTGAGAATTTCGCCAGTCTCGATGTCAATCAGGGTGATGCTGACCATGACCACTGCCCGGGAGCCGGTCAGGCCGCCGCTGACCTGCGGGGTGCGGACCCAGCCGGAAGCGCTGCCGGTCTGGGTAAAATCGGTGATCGC
>JAXGSX010000408.1:0-2627 GCA_040775225.1 Kiritimatiellia bacterium
AAACGCCGTATCATGGCAATATCTTGGCGGTGCTCGCGGATTTATATCGCAGACTGTGGTCCGAGTGCACGGCGACAGTGACGGTAATCACACAATATTTGCGCAAATTCGAGAATGACGCAGCCGTGATATTGCATGCAAAAAGTCAATCTTGTTCATTGCCGGAGGATAATTGAAATGGTATGCTGCCCCACATGCAACTTACTGGCGGCAGGCGCCTGCCGCGCAGGTTGCGCCCAGCGCAAAAAAGGAGGGCTAGCCATGCGTGGAAAAATGATAAGCGCGGTGCTTTGCTGTAGTGGCGCCACTGCGTGGCGCAATCCGGAATTCGTAGCCCTGCGGAAAAAAATGATAAGCGCGTTGCTGTTGGCGCTGGCGATCGCGGCGGGCAGCGGCTGCGATTTTACCGCCCCGCTGGTCACGACGCCGTCCATCCCCATGGACCAATCGCTGGCCGGGTTGTGGCAGAGCATGCAAACGGGCGGGCCGGCGGACAAACTGCTGTTGCTGCCGCTGGGGCCGCTGGAAATGCTGGTCTCGTACCCGGCCGGCAAGGAAGACGCCATGTTCGCCCGCGCCAGCCTCTGGCGCGGCTCGGAATTGACCCTGGTTCAGTTGCAATGGCTCGGTACGGCCCGGGGCGTGCTGCCGCAGGATCCGCGGGTGTTCCAGTTTGCGTCTTACAAGTTGGATGGCGGGAGTCTTAGCATACGCCTGTTGAATGCCGAAATTGTGCCGAAAGACGCTACGACCGCCGGGGAACTGGCCCGGGCAATCGAAAAACTCCGGGACGACAAAAACCTGTTCCGCCCGGTCCTGGAATTCCGGCGGGTCAAACATTGATTACCTGCAATCATCGGGAGGCATCAGACATGATGGAAGCTGCTCAGATCAAAAAAATGGCGGAAGAATTAATGCCGCGCCTGCGGACATGGCGCCGCGATTTTCACCAGCACCCTGAGTTGTCCGGGCAGGAAAAACGCACGTCCGCCAAAATAGAGGAAATCCTGCGCGGCCTTGGTTTGCGCGTGCAAACCGGCGTCGGGGGGCTGGGTGTAGTGGGGCTGCTGCCGGGGCCGCGCGGAGGCCGTACCGCGGCGATCCGCGCCGACATGGATGCTTTGCCCGTGTCGGAAACCAATTCAATCCCTTACTGTTCGCGACATGCGGGCGTGATGCATTCCTGCGGCCATGACGCGCACATGGCCATGGCGCTGGGCGCGGCAACGATTTTAAGCCGGCGTAAACTGCCTGGCGCGGTCAAATTCATCTTTCAGCCGGAGGAAGAAACGGTCGCCGGCGCCGCGGCCATGGTCCGGGAAGGCGTCATGCGCAATCCCGTAGTGGACGCGATTTTCGCGCTGCATCTCAAGCCGGACCTGGAATTCGGGACGGTGGCGCTCCGCGACGGCTTGAGCATGGCGGCGGGCATCCATTTTACCATCCGGGTTGCCGGCCGGGGCGGGCATGGCGCGCGGCCGGATATCGCGGTGGACCCTCTGCCGCCGGCCCACCAGATTTATGCGGCCCTGCAAACCATCCGGCGCACCCTGCCGCCGATTATGCCGTGTGTGTTATCGGTTTGCGCCTTCAACGGCGGCCGGGTGCATAACATCATTCCGGCGGAAGCGGAAATACTTGGAACGCTGCGGACTTTTGAAACAGCCGCCCAGCGGCGGGCACTGCGGGAAATCCGCAATATTGTCCGTAACATCGCCGCGGCTTTCCATGTTCGCGCCACGGTGTCTTTATCGCCCGGCACCCCGCCGTTGAATAATGCCGCCGGGCCGGCGGCATTGTTGCGCCGGGCGGCGGCTGCCTTGCGCCTGCCGGTGCGCACGGCTGAAATGATGATGGTCAGCGAAGATTTTGCCTTTTTCCAGAGGGAGGCGCCGGGCGTCCTGGCCTGGCTGGGAACGCGGCGCGGGGGAAAAGGATGCAGTCTGCACGCGCCGGATTTCAATTTTGACGAACGCATTCTGCCGCATGGCGCGGCCCTGCTGGCGTCTTGCGCGCTGAATCAACTCCAGGCCGGCTAAAGAACGAAAGGTTATGCAAAAACACAAAGTGTCGTATTTCAATAACCTGCGGTGTTTCGCAAAGGGGCGGGTTGACGCAGGCGTCAGGCACTTGTCATGCATAGCGCTGCGCGAAGCATGATGCCACCGTGGTTTGAATTCGGGTGCCCGAAGGGATTCGAAAAGGCTGAAAAAGGGGAAGAACCATGGATTTATATGCCAGGTACGGATTGCGGCGGGTAATCAATGCATATGACAAGGCCACCCATCTCGGCGGCGCACGCACCGCTCCGGCGGTGGCGCAGGCTGTGGCCGGGGCCTTGCAGGAATGTTTTCACATGGAAGACTTGCAGGCGGCGGCTGGCCGGGCGCTGGCGGAAGCCACCGGGGCGGAGTGGGGGTGCGTCACCGCTTGCGCGGCCGCGGGCATCACCCTGGGCGCCGCGGCGGCCATGACCGGGAGCGATCCGGGTAAAATGGCCCAGTTGCCGGACTCACAGGGTATGGCCAACCGGATCATCCTGCAAAAGGGGCATGCCGTGAATTTCGGCGCGCCGGTCGCCCAGCTGCTGCGCCTGGCCGGTGCGGAAGTGGTGGAAGTCGGCGCCG
>JAXGSX010000409.1:0-2622 GCA_040775225.1 Kiritimatiellia bacterium
CTGTATCACCAATCCGGCCGCCGGCCTGCAGGCGAACGCGCTGTCTCATACCGAAGTCACCGCCCAAGCCGCTCAAGCCATGCCCGCCTTGCGCAAGATGCTGGAGTTGCTCTGGCGGAAGATTGCCGGGGAACCTGATCACATAACGAGGTAAAGGCGTATTGGCATGCTTGACAACAAAACATTACAGGCCATGCGCCGCGCCGCCAGCACCGCGCGCCGCCAGGCGTATGCCCCCTACTCCGGCTTCAAGGTCGGCGCCGCCGTGCTCGCCGGCAGCGGCCGGATATATGCCGGCGCCAATGTCGAAAATGCGTCTTACGGCCTGACAATCTGCGCCGAACGCGCCGCCGTGTGCGCCGCCGTCGCGGCCGGTGAGCGCCGCCTGCGCGCGGTGCTGGTCGCCGCGCCGGACGCCGCTCCGCCCTGCGGCGCCTGCCGGCAAGTGCTGGCGGAATTCGCCGCGCCGGATTGCCCGGTTTACCTCACCGCGCCGGCCGGCAGGACGGCGCCCAGACAACTGCGTCTGGGAGAATTGCTGCCGCTGGCATTTAAATTCCATAAGCCATAATCTCGAAACTATAACCCTCTATGCCTGATCTTGCTCCAACCCAATTACGCCAGGGCGCCGCGCATGTTGCCGCCGTGCTGCAAAAGGCCGGACATACCGCCTTCTGGGCCGGCGGTTGCGTGCGCGACATGCTGATGGGCCGTCAGCCCAAGGATTATGACATCGCCACCAGCGCCCTGCCCGACCAGGTTCTGCAACTCTTCCCGCATGCCATGACCGTCGGCAAGGCATTTGGCGTCGTGCGCGCTCCCTGGCGCGGGCATTACTACGAAGTCGCCACTTTCCGCAAGGATTTCGCCTACCGCGACGGGCGCCGGCCGGATTTCGTGGTGTTCGCCGGCGCCGCCGAAGACGCCCGGCGCCGCGATTTCACCGTGAACGCCATGTTCTACGATCCGGCGGCGGATCAGTTGCACGATTTCGTCAGCGGGCGAAGCGACCTGGCCGCGCGGGTTATCCGCGCGGTGGGCGACCCGGCGGCGCGGTTTGCGGAAGACCACCTGCGCCTGCTGCGCGCCGTGCGGTTTGCCGCCACCCTGGATTTTGCGCTGGAGGCCGATACCGCCCGCGCCATCGCCAACCATGCCGGCTCGATTGAGCGCATCAGCGCCGAACGCATCCAGATTGAAATCACCCGCACCCTGCTGGAATCCCCGCGCGCGGGCGACGCGATCCGGCAGTTGGAAGAACTGGGTCTGCTGCGCCACATCATTCCGGAAGCATCCGCAATGTGCGGCCAGGCGCAGCCGCCGCAGTTCCATCCCGAAGGCGACGTGTTTACGCATACCGTCCTGATGTTGAACGCCATGCCGCCCCAGCCGCCGCTGCGCCTGGCCTGGGCGGCGCTGCTGCATGACATCGGCAAGCCCGCCACCTGCCGCCAGACCGAAGAGCGCCTGCGTTTTGACGGGCACGCGACGGTGGGCGCCGAAATGGCGGCCGCCATCATGCAACGCCTTCGCATGCCAAGGGATGACATCAAGGCCGTGACCTTCTGCATCGCCAACCACATGCGGTTCATGGAAGTGCGGCGCATGAAGCGCTCGACGCTGCTGCGGCTGATCGGCGCGGATACATTCCCGCTGGAACTGGAACTGCACCGCCTGGACTGCCTGGCCAGCCACGGCGACCTGGCCAATTACAACTTTCTCCAGGAATTTCTTCGCGCCCGCGCGGCGGAGCCGGTCCTGCCCCCGCCGCTGATCACCGGGCGCGACATCATGGCCCTGGGCATTCACAACGGGCCGGAAATCGGGCAATGGAAACAGGCGGCTTATGAAGCCCAACTTAACGGCCAATTTGCGGACCAGGACGCCGGGCTGGAATGGCTGCGGCGGCAATTGCGCAATCCCGGTTAGTCTGCCCTATCTGAAAACTGAAATATTTTTAACACCTGGATTTTGCACCGCACAAGTTTGGCGCAGGGCGCGGCGCGCGGGGTGCCGCTGTATAAATATATCCCGCTGTTGCGGGACAAGCCGCAAATTTATCCCGCAAAGCGGGATCCCCGCGCAACAAAGCCCTGCGCCAAAATCGTGCGGCCGGCTGCCGGCGAATATTGGTGTCTCCGGAAACTGTGCTTGTGTAACCATATGGGAGACAACAGATAACTGTGCAAATTTTATTTTGCACGCGCTATGATTGCTTTAAATCATTTCTACACCAATATTCGTGCAAAATTCAGGTAACATAAGGCGGAACAAGGCAACGAAGATGCTGTCCCTGCTTCGCTGAAGCTGTGCGGGGCAAGCCGTTCGGCTACTACAATCCTGGCGTGGCCGCTTCCACAACGGCCCAGCTCCGCGCTGGCCGGAAGTCCGTCAGCGCCTTGATCCGGCGGCCCTGGCGGGGCGTGACAAAAACCGTGTAAGTAAACTCGCGGCGGTCCGGCTGGCCGGCCGTGGCGCCGGCTTTTTCCTCCCATTCCTCAAGCAGCAAGGCTTCCGCGCCGCCCCGGCCGGGAGTCGCGCCATCAGCACCCGTCGTAGCCTGGCGCCGCAGCGAAACATCCTGGTCGCAGATAACTTCCACCAGCGCGCCGGCAAGCGGGC
>JAXGSX010000410.1:0-2610 GCA_040775225.1 Kiritimatiellia bacterium
CCAGGCGGGCGTGTATATCCAGCAGCCGCTGTTCGGCCTGGCCATGGAAGACGCCGCCACGGCCTGGCTGGAAATACTGGCGGAGTCCGGTTTGGACCTGCCGGAGCCGGCCATCCTGGTTCTGGACACGGACGCGCTCCGGAATCTTTTCCTGGAAGCCCGTCATTCCCTGCCCGCCAATGCCCTGGAAGTGGTGCAGCAACGCGGCACGTTCACCATCATGACCGATACGGTTGTGCCCTTCGGCAGGTTCCGGGAATTTCTGAACTTCACCCATGCGTTGATCCGCAAAAACGAGCTGGATTACCTGTCATTCGGACACATGGGCGATTGCCACCTGCACTTCACCATCCTGCCGCACAAGGCGCAGATTGACCGGGCGGTGGCGGTGTATGATGCCATTGTCGCCCGCAGCGCCGAGTTGGGCGGAGTGTATTCCGGCGAACACGGCACCGGCAAGCGCAAGCGCCAGGATTTCCTCCGTTGTTACGGCAGCGCCGCCCTAAACATGGTGCGCGCGAGCAAGCAGGCGGTGGACCCGCAAATGCTGGTCAACCGCGGCAATGTGATCCCGGATTAAACCGCCTATGCCACACATCGCCTGTGACCTGGAATTCGGCAGCCAATTCCTGCATCTGCGATTGCCGCCGCAAACGGCCCTGCTCGCCCTGCCCCGCGACCCGGCGCTGCCTGATCCGGCCGGCGCCATCCGCCACGCGCTTGATCATCCGCTGGGCGCGCCGCCGCTGGCCGAACTGGCGCGCCGCAAAAAAGCGGCGCATCCCGCGCCGCGGGCGGTGATCGTGGTCAGCGACAATACCCGCCCGGTGCCTTACAAAGGGCCAGGCGGCATCCTGCTGCCGATCATTGAAACGCTGCGCGGCGCCGGCATCAACCGGATTGAAATCCTGGTAGCCAACGGCACCCACCGGCCGCTGACCGGAGCCGAACTGCGCCGGCTGCTGCCGGGTGAAATATTCGATGGGAAAATCGCCGTTTATAATCATATTAGCACCGACCATGCGCATTTGCGCGACGTTGGAATCACCCCCCGCGGCGCCAGAGTACTGGTCAATACACGCTACCTGGACGCTGACATTAAAATACTCACCGGGCTGGTGGAGCCGCATTTCATGGCCGGCGCCAGCGGCGGCCCAAAGTCCATCTGCCCCGGCATCGCGGGCGAGCAGGTAACCCGGGTGTTTCACGGTCCGGAGCTGATGGATGACGAACGCAGCGCCAGCCTGCACTGCAGCGGCAACCCCTGCCATGACGAAGCGCTGGCGGCGGCGCAGCTGGCGGGAGTGGATTTCATCGTGAATGTCACGCTGAACGGCGCGAAGGAATTGACGGGGGTGTTTGCCGGCGGGATGCTGCCCGCGCATCAAGCCGCGGTGGCCCGGTTGATGCAGACCGGCGCAATCCGGATTCCGCGCGCCTTCGACCTGGTGATCACGCATGCCGGCTTCGCCGGGATCAACCATTACCAAGCCGCCAAAGCCGCCGTCGAGGCCGTCAAGGCCGTGCGGCCCGGGGGCGCAGTTATCCTGGCCGCCAATCATACGGATGTTGATCCCGTAGGGGGACCAAATTACCGGCGCGTCCTGCCCATGCTGCGGGAATACGGGCCGGCGGAATTCGTCCGCCGGCTGCGCGACCCGGGCTGGCAATTCATCCCGGAGCAATGGGAAGCGCAGATGTGGTGCCGGGTGTTCCGCAAGCTTGGCAATTTGGACAACCTGATTTACTGCGCGCCGCGTCTGACCGGCGCTGTTTTCCGCCGGCGCGGCATTCCCGGGCGGGACGGCGGCGCGGATTTGCCGGCCGGCCTGGAGGATCGCGCGCTGGCGGAAGCCATGGTGCAGCGGGCGGCGGACGTTTATTTTGCATCGCACCCGGCGGCCAGCGCCGCCGTCCTGCTGGACGGACCTTACGGCGTGCCGGTGGAGCAATCAACATAGTGATTGCGCCGGGAAATGCCGTTGTGTTAGCATGTCATGGATCGGCCGGCATGATGCCCGCCGCCGCGCATGCCGCCGCAAGCCAGGGGCGCTCCGGGCGGCAAGTGTTCCGCAACGGCGCCGGCCGAAATGGCATAATCAACTTTACCTGATGGCAGCTTTGTCAATGGACCGTCCAACCACGGGAAATCCCGATAACAACCAGACAAACGCGTTCAAGCGCGTTTTAATCGTCAAAACCAGTTCGCTGGGCGATCTGATCCACGCGTTGCCGGCGGTGCATTGCCTGCGTATCGGCCTGCCGGCCGAAATTGACTGGGTAGTGAATACCGAATACGCCGACTTGGCCAACTGCTTCCCGGATGTGCGCCGGGTCATTCCCTTTCCCCGCCGGGCGCCGGCACAACTGCCCGCATTCCGGCGCGTCCTCCGGACCGATAAATACGACCTGGCAATTGACCTGCAGGGGCTGCTCAAGAGCGCGCTGATCACCCGCCTGGCGCGCGCCGCGCGGCGCATCGGCCCTTCTTTCCAGCGCGAAGGGGCGCGCTGGTTTTATCACGCCGTGTCCGGCCGACCCGACCGCACCCGCCATGCCGTTGAACAAAACCTGGATGTCGTGCGTTACCTGAATCTGCCGGAAACGCCG
>JAXGSX010000411.1:0-2605 GCA_040775225.1 Kiritimatiellia bacterium
CCACGGCCCCTGGCTGATCTGCTCGTCCCACAACGCCCGCCGTTCATACCGGCCCAACGGCAGGATGGCCCCGTGCCGGACGCGCATTTCCCACTCCACCCAGGCCAGGCCGGCCCACAACCCCGCCACGCCGCCGCCCGCGATGGCAATGCCATCGGGCCGGCACTCGCACCAACAATCGCGCGGGCGCAGGCTGGAGTCAATTTGAAACATCACCGCCGGCCCGGCATCCGGCGCTACCCTCACCCTCAGGCGGCGCAAAAAATCCGTAAAATCCCCAGTCAGCGCCGCCGCCACGTCCGCATCCAGATTGCGGCACGCCACGCGCCATGCGCCGGCCAGCGCCATTTCCCCGGGGCCGGTCCGCGCCATCTCATCAAACACGATCCCGCGATGCGGATCAAGGCGTTCCCGTCGCCGGGGATCGCCGTTGGCTTCACGCAGACGGTCCGAAATAATTCGCGAATTGAACATATCACCTTATACCCCAAACAAAATCTCCAGCATGGCCAGATAATTCTCATGTTTGGCGCCCGGCATCACGCTGTGCGAGGCGCCGCAAATAAACCCGCCCCCCGGCGCGCATTCCCGCAACACCTGCCGCACCACTTCCAACTCGGAGTCCGTCGGCGGCCGGGAGGGTTGTGCATGCGCCACTGTCATTAAAACGCGTGCTTTTGATGTCATATGGATCAAACAAGTTGAATTATAAACGCCGAAAGAAAATTAAAAGACCAAGCATCATACGCCACATCTCACTTACTGACAATGGACAATATGAGCCGTTTGATACCCGAATTTTGCATGAATATTGGCGTTGAAATGATTTGAAGCAATACCAGAGCGTGCAAAATAATTTTTGCACGGTTACCACCTGTCAACCAGATGGTTACAGAAGCATAGCTTCGGAAAACCGCCAATATTCCCCGGCGGCCGGCCGCGCGATTTTGGCGCAGGGCTTTGTTGCGCGGGGGTTTGCGGTATGTTTATACAGCGGCACCCCGCGCGTCGCGCCCCGCGCCAAACTTGCGCGGTGCAAAATCCGGGTGATAATTTTCACCATGCTCATTTAGCGGTTTTCCAGGGGATGCTGCCGCCTGAAAATTTGTTTTGACTGGCGCGGCCGAAACCTCTACCGTGCCGGTCATTCACCCTGGCGCGCGCAACTCTGAATCCGGCAACTCATGCAGGCGACATCCAAACCTTCCGGCCGCCGTTCGACCGGCATGCTCTTGATTCTGGCCTCCGCCGCCGCTTTCGGCGCCATGCCGGTCTTTGCCTATGCCGCGTATCGTTCCGGCGCGGACCCGGTCTCCATCCTCTTCCTGCGGTTCAGCATGGCGGCGCTGTTAATGTCGGCCTGGCTGTTCCTGCGCGGCGCCAGGCTGCCGCGCGGCCAAACGCTCCTGCTGCTTGCCGGCATGGGCGCGCTCGGATATGCCGGGCAGTCTTTCAGTTATTTCACCGCCTTGACCTTGGCGCCGGCCGGCACGGTGGCCTTGCTGCTTTACACCTATCCCGCGCTGGTGGCCATCCTGTCCGTGGCCGTGTTGCGCCGCCCGATCCGGGTCCGTGAAATGCTGGCGCTGGGCCTGGCCTTCGCCGGCATCGTCCTGGTGGTCGGATTCCAGCCCGGGGGACAGGGTTGGGGCATATTCTGGGCCTTGATGGCGGCGTTGATTTATTCGACGTATATTATTGTCGGCACGGCGGCGCTCCGGCACGCGGATTCCATCACCGCGGCGGCCCTGATCAGCGCGGCGGCGGCCGTGACTTACGCCGCCGCCGTGCTGCACCGCGGCCTGCAATTGCCGGGGACGGCGGCCGGCTGGGCCGCCGTGGCCTGCATTGCCGTGATATCCACCGTGCTGGCCACGGCCACTTTTTTTGCCGGCTTGAAACGCATCGGCCCGGTGCAGGCTTCCATGCTTTCCATGGCCGAACCGGTCGTCACCCTCGTTTTCTCATGCCTCCTGCTGGGGGAAACGCTCACGGGCGCCAAGGCCGCCGGAGGCCTCCTGGTGGTCGGCGCCGGGCTCCTGCTGGCCTACAAGCGGGGCGCCTGACCCGTGGCCCGACCGACAATCCGCGGGCAGGCGCCCCCAGGAAGAGGCTGTTCGCCGCAGCCGCGCTAACAAATGCAGCTACTCCCGGAATTTTGCCCCGCGCCAACTGCGCGCGGCGATGACGGCTTGACTTTCCCCGCCGGAACTGGCAGATTCAGACGCATGTCAACTTCCCCGGACAACGCCGGCAAGATATTCCGGCACTCCATCCGCGTGCCTTACGCGCATACCGACCAGATGCGCTACGTTTACTACGCCAACTACCTGGTGTATTTCGAGATGGCGCGCTCGGAAATGCTGCGCGAGATCGGCCTGCCATACGGCGAACTGGAAGCCCGGGGGGTGTTCCTGCCGGTGATCGAAGCCCACTGCGAGTACAAAGCGCCGGCGCATTTCGACGACCTGCTGACGGTCGCGTCATGCTGCGAGATCAAGGGCGTGCGGCTGACCATCCGTTACGAAAGTACGCGCGGCGCCGGCGCGCCGGACGCGCCGGCCATCATCGCCGCCGGCCCTACGGTGCAGGTCTGTCTCGGCCG
>JAXGSX010000412.1:0-2594 GCA_040775225.1 Kiritimatiellia bacterium
AGCAGGGTGTTCGGCATGCAACAGTGACAGGATATTTTGATTGCCGGAACATGCCGGCGGAAAGGACAGCATGATCAGGATCGGCGCCATCAACCCCGACACTTCGCATTTTGGAACTTTCGCCAAGTACCTGCATGCGGGCGCGCGCGCCCGCTACACCGCCATGTACAATGACGGCATCCGCGACGATGCGGCGATTAATAAGTTCATTGCCGATTTCCAGTTGGAAAAACGCTGCCGCACGCTGGAGGAGTTGGCCGATGGCGTGGATGCGGGATTCATTCACAGCTGCAACTGGGCGCAGCACCTGCGCCTGGCCGAGCCGTTCGTTAAAAAAGGCAAGCCGGTGTTTATTGACAAGCCGATCGTGGGTTCGCTGGCCGATTGCCGGAAATTGGAAGCCCTGGCGGGACAGGGCGCCGTCATCCTGGGCAGTTCCTCCCTGCGGTATTGCGACGAGGTGCGCGCGTTCCTGGCCAAGCCGGAATCCGAGCGCGGCCAGACTGTCAGCATCATCGGCACTGTCGGCACGGATGAATTCAACTATGGCATCCACGTGGTGGAAATGATCGGCGGGCTGGCGGGCACGGGCGCGGTGGCCTGCCGCTGCGTGGGCAGCGGCGAGGCGGGGGGGCGTCGTTGCGAGAGCTTTTTCGTCCGGTTTGCTTCCGGGGTGACCGCCGTTTACAACAATTTCCACGAAGTCTGGCACCCGTTCACGGCCACTATCATGACCACCAAGACCACTTTCCAGTTCACCGTCAATACCGGGCGGCTGTATGCGGCCCTGCTGGACCAGGTGCTCGACCGGCTGGAAAACAAGCCCAACGCCCTGGCGGATATCCCGGCGCTGGCGGAGTCGGTGGAAATCATGCTGGCCGGCCGCCTGTCGCGCGCCCGCGGCGGCATCGAGGTGAAACTGGCGGAAATTCCCGAGGATGATCCGGGATTTGACGGCGCCGCCTTCGAAAAGTTTTACGCCAAACGTTAACGGGGATTGAAATGATAACCATTAAAAATGCCGCGGATAATTTCGAACGCGAACCATTAAAGGCGCCATTCGGATTCAAGGGCGGGTACATGCGCGAAATCTGGCAGTCCGTCGCGCGCCTGGCGGATGACGCCGGGCATAACGGGGTGGGGTTGGGGACGCAAAGCATCCTCTGGTCCGATGCCGCCGTGTTCACCGCCCACTCGGAAGCGGCCGGCAACTGCCTGATGTATATGATGACCGCCTTCGCCTTGCGGCGCGCCGCCGGCATGTCTTTTGACACCCCGCTGGACCTGCTGGACCGCCTGCTGCCGGAGACCCATGTCTATGGCCGGAAACTGAGCGGCCGCCGGGATTTACGTTTAACTTTCGCGTTGAACTCCCTGGTGGCCGTGGACAACGCCGCCTGGCAGCTTTACGCCGCCGTCCACGGCTGCCGCGATTTCGACGCGATGATCCCGGCGGAATTCCGCCCGGCCCTGTCGGCCCGGCACGCGCAGGTTGCCTGCATCCCGTTGATGTCCTACGGCGTCGGATTGCCGGAAATTCAGCGGACGGTGCGGGACGGCTTTTTCTTCTTCAAAATCAAAATCGGCTGCGACCCGGAGAACGACGGCGACCGCGATAAAATGCTGGCCTGGGACATGCGGCGGCTGACGGAAATCCACGGTGTGTTGAAGGATTTGACCACTCCGCACACGCAAAACGGCCGTATCCCGTATTACCTCGACGCCAACGGCCGGTATGACAGCAAGGATCGCCTGCGCCGGTTGCTGGATCACGCATCGAAAATCGGCGCCCTGGAAAGAATTGTCCTGCTGGAAGAGCCGTTTCCCGAGGAATTGGAGACGGATGTGCGCGACTTGCCGGTGCGGCTGGCGGCGGATGAAAGCGCCCATTCCGCAGAGGATGCGCGCCGCCGGATGGATATGGGGTACGGCGCCATCGCCCTGAAGCCGATCGCCAAGACCTTGAGCATGAGCTTGCGCATCGCCCGGCTGGCGGCGGAACGCAATGTGCCGTGCTTCTGCGCGGATTTGACCGTCAATCCCATACTGGTGGATTGGAACAAAAACGTGGCCGCCCGGCTGGCGCCGCTGCCCGGCATGACCATCGGCGTGCTGGAGACCAACGGACATCAGAATTACCGCGATTGGCAGGACATGACCCGCCGCCATCCCTGCACCGGCGCGCCCTGGACCGTCCCGGTGGGCGGCGTATTCAACCTGGACGACGATTTTTATGCCCGCAGCGGCGGCATTTTAATGGCCAGCCCGCATTATGCCGGCTTGGTGGAGGGATGATTCGCCGGCGCGGTTTTGCCGTTTCTCTGTGCGTCCGGCTTGCGGCCGGCCGCGTCAGCCTGGGCATTGGCGGCGCTTACGACTTCGTTTTTCAGGGACGTTATGTCCTGGATGGTTTCAGCCATGCAGTCCGGACACAAGCCATGGGAAAATGACAGCAGCGAATTGTCGCTGATGTAGTCTTCGATCAATTGCCAGGAATTGTCGTTAACGCGCACCCGGTGGCACTTGGCGCAAACGGAAATCAGGGTGCTCAGAATCCTTTTTTGCTGGACGTAGGTGTTGCCCACGGCAATGAT
>JAXGSX010000413.1:0-2552 GCA_040775225.1 Kiritimatiellia bacterium
ACCTGGTGGCATTGCGTGTTCATGGCGGAGGTGGACGGCCAAAAGGTGATGTTCGGCGGCGATTCGTTCCAGCCGGCCTCGCGCTGGAACGGCACGGGCGGATTCTGCGCGGCCAATCTCAGCCGGTTCCGGGATGGTTACATTCCGTCGGCCGAGTTGGCGCTGCGCTGGCGGCCCGACATCCTGGCCTGCGGCCATCGCACGGTCTATCGGTTTACCGCCTCGCGGTTCCGCCGGATCATCAGATGGGCGCGGTTTGCCGAGCAGTCCACGCGCGCCTTATGCCCTTCCGGGCAATTGGCGCAAGACTATTACCTGAATCCGTGACGGGACTCATCACGGATTCAGGTATTATTTCGAATCGGCCGCGCGGCCGGCGGCGAAGGCTTTTAAGTTGACTTCGCGGTAGGCCGGCTTGACGGATGCCGCGATGGCCGCCAGCCAGGCGTCTTCCGGCAAATCCAACCCGCGCGATAACGCGCCCAGTACCACGATATTGGCGGCGCGCCGGTTGCCCAGGCTGCCTGCAATCTCATCCGCGTCCAGCAAGACCAGCCGCGCGAAGGCGCGGCGCAGCCGCGTCCCGGCATCGGCGGGATATGCCATCCCGCCCGACGAGACGCTGACGGGAATTATTTTCTGGGTCGAAACCACCGCCAGGCCGTCCGGCGCCAGAAAATGCGCGTGGCGGAGCGCCTCGATCATCTCGAATGCGCCCAGCGCGCAGGCCGTGCCGTCCGGCATCAGCGGACTGAACACTTCCCGGCCGTAGCGGATTTGGGTGATGACCGACCCACCGCGCTGGGCCATGCCATGCACTTCGTTGGTTTTCACCTGATAGCCGGCAAGCAGCGCGGCCTGGGAAAGAATCACGCTGGCCAGCAGGCTGCCCTGGCCGCCCACGCCCGCCAATAGAACACTATGGGTTTGTTGGTTCATGTTTGCCGCTGTCGTCATTCCGGCTCTGCCACGATGGCGCCGAATTTGCAAACCTGGGCGCATAAGCCGCAGCCGGAGCATAAGACGGGATTGATGCGAATGCCCTCCCCCGTGCGTTCCACCGCCGGGCAGGCGATTTTTAAACATTGCCCGCATTGCTTGCATTTTTCAGCCAGCACCCGGCGCTGCGGTCCCGCCGCCCGGCGCACTGCCAGCGGACAGGGCGCGCGCGCCACAATCAAGGCCGGTTGGGAAGCGTCGGATTCCAGGCATTCCTGCAGGATCTTGACGAGCGCGCCGGTATCGTAGGGGTTGACCGTGAAAACGCGTTCCAGGCCGCAGGCGCGGCCGAAGGCGGCGATATCCGCTTCCGGGCTGGCTTCGCCCATCAGCGTCCGGCCGGTGCCGGGATGGTCCTGGTGGCCGGTCATGGCGGTGGTGCGGTTGTCGGCCACAATAATCGTGGATAATCCGCGGTTATACGCAATGTTCAGCAGGCCGGTAATGCCGGAGTGGAAAAAAGTCGAATCGCCCACAAGCCCCACTACCTTGCGCGGCTCGCCGGCTTTCTGCATGCCGTGCGCCATGGAAATCCCGCCGCCCATGCATAAAATCGTATCCAGCCGCGAGAGCGGCGGGGCAAACCCGAGACTGTAACAACCGATGTCGCCAGTGACCACGACGTCGAATTTGCCCAGGGCGTGGAATAAGCCGCGATGCGGGCAGCCTGGACACAGCACCGGCGGCCGGGGCGGCAGGTCCGCCGGCGGCGCCGCCGCCGGCGCGGCGGCCGGCGGTTCGTGCATTAGCCGGCGGCGGGCGGCGGCCAGAATGTCCGGCGACAGCTCGCCGATGCCCGGCACGACGCTGCGTCCCTCGCAAGCTATGCCCATGGCCTTCAGATGCTGCTCCAGGATGTCGTCCAACTCCTCGACGACCAGCAGGCGTTGGACGCCGGCGGCAAATTCCCGCAGCAAATCGTCGGGGAAAGGATATACCCAGCCGATTTTTAAAACCGAGGCCTCCGGAAAGATTTCCCGGACGTACTGGTAAGCGACGCCTTCGGCGATGATGCCCAGCGACCGGTTGCGCCATTCCAGGCGGTTCGCCGGCGACACTGCCGCGGCCATCTGCAATTTCCGCAGGCGTTCTTCCAAGTTTACGCGCATGCCGCGCGCATGCGCCGGCACGGGCACGAACCGCTGCGGATTTTTGACGAAGCCCGGCGCGCGCGCCGGCGGCTGCCGCTCCCCGATTTTAACCACGCTGCGCGAGTGGCTGACGCGCGTCGTCGTGCGCAGAATCACCGGCGTGCGGTGTTCCTCGGAAATGGCCATGCCCAGCTTGAAGAAGTCGAGCGCGTCCTGGGAATCGGCCGGCTCCAGCACGGGGATTTTGGCGAACCGCGCGTAATGCCGGGTGTCCTGCTCGTTCTGGGAGGAATGCATCCCCGGGTCGTCCGCCACGCAGGCTACCATGCCGCCCTCCACGCCCACGTAAGCCAGCGTCATCAGCGGGTCGGCCGCCACGTTCAGGCCGACGTGTTTCATGGTCGTCATGGCCCGCGCGCCGGTCAGCGCCGCTCCGGCAGCCACCTCGAACGCCACTTTTTC
>JAXGSX010000414.1:0-2531 GCA_040775225.1 Kiritimatiellia bacterium
GCTGTTTGGCGGAAAAGACCGCCCTGCGGGTGAGGCCATTATGCCGCATCTGCTTTGTTGCGAAGGATTCGCAGTATATTTATACAGCTTCATCCTTCGCGCCTCGCATCTGCGGCATACTGACCTCATCACGGATTCAGGTTTCACTTCCCGTCCATCCCCCGGGCCGGCGGCGGAAGCGGCCGGCCTCCAAAAAAACGCCGGATAAACGGCACATCGGCATACTGGGAGGCGCCGGCGGCGCGCCAGGCGAAATTAGCGCGGATGGCGGCATTATGCAGTTCCGGCGCATTCAATGCATCCTCCGGCGCCGGCGTGTTAATATACGCTTTCCCGGTTTCGTCCAGGCGCCAGGGGAAGCTTACCGTCGGCGCCTGGCCGGCGCCGGGCGCGTCCCGCGCGCCGCGCCAGTATATTTCCGAGACAAGCTGCATGTAAGCATGGACAAAATCGCCCGTAAACCAATAACCGGGCGAATTGGAAGTGTCCGCCAGAGCCCGGCGGTACAAGCCGGCCAACCCGCCGAATTGCGGAATTGCCGCGAGGGCGGGGCTTTGACCCGCGGCGGCATCCGGCGGCGCATACGGTTCAAACAACGCGGAAAACCGGGCGCGGGCCGCCGCCAGCCCGTTGGTGGCGCCGGCAATATCCCCGGCCAACTCCTCCGAAAATCGGGCTGCCAGCGATTCGCGCATGAGGGAGGGAAAGACGGGACGCCCGGCGCCGGTATCGAACAGGCAATGACGGCAGAATCCGGCATAGGCATCCCGCTGCCGTTCCGCCAGCGCCGGCAGGGCATCCGCGGCTTCCGTACGATACAGGCCCAGTCGGTCCGCCATCCGTTCCGCGATGGCGGCAAGCGCCATAGGCGTTCGCGCCGCGGCAAACCCGCGCCCCATGGCCGCGCCGCCGCCGCCGTCCAGCCAGGCGGATAACTCGCCCTGGAAGGTTGAAGCCACCGCCCGCAATGGAGCCAGCCCCGCCGCTTCATAGCGGCGGTCACCCGGAATTTCCGAAGCGGAAATCAAAAAGCGGTCGAGATTGAATTGTTCGGCAAACTTGCCGCCCTGGCCGGCGACGGTTCCTCGAAGATCGCCGAACCAGGCATTGTAAATGAACTCATCGCCGTCGGATGGATTCGCCGACGCCATCAGCAAATCCCATGACCGCAAGGCTTCCTCAAACATGCCGCGCGGGGCGAGTGTAAACGAACCGCCGCTCTCCAGGACGATATCCAGGTCGAAGAAAGTTTCCGCATATTGCCTGCCATTAACCACAAACTGCATCAGCGTGCCCCCGCCTTTCACGGCATTGGTTCCGCGAGTCCAGACCCCGAGCGCCAACAACGGCTGCATGGCGGAATGCACTGCCGTTAATTCGCGCGGCGCCAGCGTGCCGACCGGCGCGGTCATTGCGGCATCGGCCGGCAAGCGCCGCTCCAGCGCCGCCGCGTCCAGTAAAAACGACTTGGTAAAGGCATCCAGCATGCTGAAAACCGCCAAAGCATCGCCGTTGGCCGGCCGGCCGGAAGAATCGCCCAGCAAGTCATCCTGCGACAGATTGCCGTGGATGGGCAATAATTCGCTGAAGGTAATGGTGTAAAAACGGGCCACCCGCACCATGGCCGCGGCCAGCGGCTCCTCGGGATCAATCCAATCGGTCCAGCCTGGCCGGGCCGTCCAATGCGGCGGCAGCAGTTCCATGGCGCGTCGTGACTGCGATGACAGGTACCAGGCCGACTTCACCGCGTCCGGTCCGATGCCGGCAATTTCCTCCGCCGCGTCATCCAGGCGGCGCAGGAACACCGCCAACTGGGCGATAGCTTCCCAACGGTTTCGCGGCGCCGCGGACGGCGTCATGCCGGCCTGCGCGGTGCAGAAGCGCCGCAAATCCTCCAACTCGCTGCCGCGCGCATCCATGGCTCCGGCCACGGCATCCCGGCATGCGCGGCACTCAAGCGACGGCAACGCATGTTCCCGGCAGGACTGAGCGTTTTCGCCCGATTTCGGAAAATGATGCTGGAGTGACCATTGCTCCACCAGCAGCCGCCAACGGCCGGCAGGGTCGAGCCGGGCCGACATCCCACCCGCTATCTGACGGGCGCCCAACGGCCGGCCGCGGCCGCGGCGGCAGGCTTCCAGCCGCAGCATGGCAATCAAACCATCCGCCAGGCGGTCGGAATAAGCATTGGCATCCAAGGCCGCTTGCAAACCTTCAAACGCTGACCGGCGTATTTCGTCATACGCCTCCAACCGGTCAGGTTCCGATGCGTTTTCAGGCGCATTCGGCAGCATCACCGCGCACTCGGCTGCGGCGATGGCATCGTCCAGCGTCCGGGAATATTTCCGGGCCAACCGGCAAAATTCCGCGCGGCGCGAACCGGCCAGCCGGCGCCGTACCGCCGCTCCCGCCGGCGATTCGGCCGCCGGAATATTGCCGGCCCGGTTGGCTGAAACCGCGGCCTGGGCCAGGGCGCGCGCCAATGCCTCAACCGGCGGCGCGGCGCCGCCAGGCTGCGCGCCGGTTTCGAC
>JAXGSX010000415.1:0-2508 GCA_040775225.1 Kiritimatiellia bacterium
AGGCTGTGACCACCGGCCGCTTGTGCCTTACCCACCCGACTCCCAGATACGGCAATCCGACCCGGTCTAACTCTTTTGCCAGCGCGGGATACTTCGCGGGGGGCAGATAGCCGTAAATCAAAGTTGCGCCCGCCTCACGCAAGCTTTTTGCGGCATGTTCGTATTCAACCAGATTGCCGAAACACATGCCGCGGACAAACTGTCGTTGCCAATCGTCGCGCCGATACGGCCTGGCTTGATAAACAAGTCCCTTCAGTAACGGCGCGGACTCCTGCTCGATCCGGTCCGCCTGTTCTTTCATCCGGGCGGCAAACGGAGCCGCCTGTTGCTCAAGCTCGGCCAACGCCGCCAAAAGCCGCTCCGCCGCCGACTTCGCCGTCAACTTCCGGACAAATGCCCGCGCCGGCACGGGGAACGCATGTTCGGACCAACCCTGCTTGCGGTAGGGGTTCTCGCCGCGGAACACTTCGGTTCCATTGACCATGATCTGGATACGGACCACGCCGGGCTTGTCGCAATCCAACCCCGAGATCACCAGGGTTGCGTCCCCGTCGGGCAGGGGATCGGCGTCAAAGCCGGCGACGGTCCTGTTCTGGCTCGATTGCAGGCCGTAAACTGAGACGGAGGGGCTGGGTTCACAGAGATATGAATACTTCGCGTGATAGACGCCGCTACGGAACGATTCCAGGGGCAGACCGACGGACGTTCCAGTGGGCCATTCGATCTTGACCGAGCGGAACATGAACCAGCCCACCTCGCTGGCCGGACCATCCTCGAGACTCCGTACCGATACCAGGTGGGCGCCTTGGGGCGGGAGCATGCGCAACTGCTGCGCAACGGCGTTCTGTTTGAGGTCCAGGGCGAGCCATTGTCGGCGCATATCGCGGTCGGCCGCCTCGGTCTCGCGCAAGAGCGCGTCCGGCACAGCCCTCCCCTGGCGAATACATTCCATGAGATCGAAATTAACCAGGTCCACACGCATGCCCGCGTTCTGGTAAGCCAGGTCAATCGCCTTGCCCGCCGCCGCATGACGGATATGCAAAGCGCGGTCCTCGGCTTCGGCGCCCGCTGCCTTTGCCCCCATGGCGATAACAAGGCCGACAATCAAGATGTTGATGACTGTTGTCTTCCCGGGTTTGCGGTATGCCATCTGCGGGTCTCCTTTTTACGCGGGCGAATATATATAACGATAGATGCCGCAGCGCCGGGGGTGGCGCCGGTCCTCGCCCAGGCGCGATATGTAAATCTCCAGCTTCAGCGTTTCGCGGTTTTCAATGACGCTGAAATTGGAAAGCTGAAGCAGCTCGGGTTCGTCCTTATGCCGGTCGTCTATGACGCAGAGGGATTCCTTCTTCACGGCGGGAATGTCTTCATCTATCTCGCAAATCTGGAGCGGGTAGCGGGGCCTGCCCCCCTCCGGCGGGCGGGAGAGAATGTTTGCGATCCAATACAGCCTGCCTGTCCTCGACGAACGGATAAACCGGTGGATGCTCGCAGGCGAGTAGAATGATGAGCCGTCATCATACCGGAACTCCCCGACCGGACCGAGGGTCCGCCCGCCATCGGAGGAAAGCAACATCCATTTCCGGCCCGGGGTTATTGCGGTATTATGACCGCGGCAAACCACGAGAATGCCGCCGTTGCGCAGCATGGCCGCATCCGGTTCCTGCAATAAACCGCGGGATGACAGGTCAGGCGAAATATGGCGCTGATTGGACGCCCGCCAATCTCCCGCAACAGGATCCCGCCGCATCAGGACGATTCCATGCCTCGATTCTTCGGGGCGGACGCCCGTGACGCAGGCGACCGGGAAATAAACCGCGCCATCCCTGCCGATCGCCATCCCGCTGCCATAGTAGGCGCGATTGGTTTGGAGAAACGCCGGGGCAAAAGGATCCGCGGGATTGAAATCCGGGCCTTCCTCGTATTTCATCAGGCTGGGAGCGCGCCCGTTTTCGATCACGAACGCATGATCCACCAAAGGCGTCTTGTACGCCTTGTCCCATGGCATGGTGCAGGACGGCATGCCCGGCCAGAGCCGCCGCATGCAAGGCTGATAAACGGCGCCGCGCTTCAGGTCCGCCGCGTGGGCGCCGAAGTACAATGCCATCCCGCCTTGGGGTGTATCGCAAACCATGCCCCTGACCGGTTCCAGAGCCGACCAGGTGCGGCCATTGTCGCGGGAGACGCGCCGCTGATGATTCCCAAACACGTCCGCTGCGGCGGTGGTGCACAGACGCTCTTCGCGCGCCAGGCCGGCATCCATGTAACTTGTGCCCAGCCACACTGTTTCATCTTGCGCGCTAGGCGGCCAATACAATTCTCGGGGCAACATTCGGGTTATCCGGTTTCGTGGATTGCAAAACGAAAAGGCCCTTCCGCTTTGAATTGCGCAACGGCCCAGGGCGTTCGCGCAAGCGTGTCACGTGCGCCCTTTTCACTTGCGTACAGGCAATATAACAGATTGACCCGGCGGTGTAATTAGCAATTCCTGCTGTCTTTTTGTGA
>JAXGSX010000416.1:0-2506 GCA_040775225.1 Kiritimatiellia bacterium
CGAAGGATCCCGCTTTGCGGGATAAATTTGCGGCTTGTCCCGCAACAGCGGGATATATGAATACAGCTTCATCCTTCGCGCCCACGCGCTACGCGTGGCAAGCGCGCATCCCTGTCCCATTCAGATTGGGATGCGGCATACTGACCTCATCACGGATTCAGGATCATTTCTACACCAATATTCGTGCAAAATTCAGGTTACACAAATCATCAACAAATTTGTCTTACACCCCCGGGGCGAATGACCGCGGCAATATGATTGCAATATGCCGCCAGCCGGGGTATATTGTGGACTTTCATGTTTCAGGTTTGAGAATTACAATATGCCGACCCTTGCCGTCATTACCGTTTTTGCGGGACTGTGCCTGCTGGCGCTGGGCCTGCCGCTGGCGGCATTTCCCCGCCGGACCATGGAAACCCTGGAGCGTTTTCCGCGCAATGTCAACGCCGGGCGCGTCCTGGCCACGGCGGCCCTGGCCTGGGCGTTGTGGATGCTGCTCAATGCCCAGATCAACTGGGTGAACGAACACCGCCGCCTGGTATACATACTTGCCCCGGCAGCCTGGTTCCTGGTCATGTTTTTCATGGATGAACTGCTGGCCCCGCGCGCCCTGGGGGGCATCATGCTGCTGGCGCCGATGCCGATCCTGGACGCCGCCTTCCTGGAGTCCTCCCCAAAACGCCTGGTGATGGTCATTTTGGCCTACCTGCTGGCAATCGCCGGCATGGTGCTGGTCTGGAGCCCTTACATGTTCCGTAAAACCGCCGCGCGCTGCCTGGCAACGACCGGCCAACACCGCGCCTGGAGCGGGGCATTGCTGCTCGGCGGCCTGGCATTGATCGCACTGGGGTTGTCCGGGTATTGAATTGCCGCCCGCGTCAAGCCGGCATATTCCGGATGTTGAAATGACAGGCGCTGCTCTGACCGTCCGAAAAATCCTGATGTTGCGCGGCGGCGCGCTGGGCGATTTCATCCTGACCCTGCCGGCCCTGGCCGTTCTGCGCCGGCGCTATCCTGACGCCGCGATTGAACTGCGCACCCGGCCGCGCCATGCCCGGCTGGCGCTGGAAGCCGGACTGGCCGACCGCGCAACGGACATTGACAGCGCCGAAATGGCGGAAGCATTTGCGCCGCCGCCTGCCGGCGAACAGATGCTGCCTGCCATTTACAGCGGCTACCTTGCGCAATTCGATTTGATTGTAAGTTATCTGCCCGACCGGAACGGCATCCTGGCGCGCAACCTGCGGCATGCCGGAGTGCAAAATTACATTGCCGCGCCGCACCGTCCAGCCGCGGGCGAGCATGCGGCGGACGCCTGGAGCCGCCCGCTGCAGGCGCCGGAAGACCAGGCCGCCGGACCGGCCATACCGCGGCTGAATCTGCCGGAAAAATTCCTGCGGTCCGGCGGAGAG
Source organism: Kiritimatiellia bacterium (assembly GCA_040775225.1). Taxonomy (GTDB): domain Bacteria; phylum Verrucomicrobiota; class Kiritimatiellia; order JAAZAB01; family JAAZAB01; genus JAXGPF01. The sequence goes on from JAXGSX010000416.1 coordinate 1,413, forward strand.
CTGCTGCACAGGGCATGCGCCGGACGGCCGGCAGCCGTCATCCATCCCGGCAGCGGCAGCCCGGCCAAAAACTGGCCTCTTGAAAATTTCATTGCGCTGGCGGGCCGGCTGCGCGAAAAACACGTGCTGCAACCGGTGTTTTTGCTGGGCGAAGCCGAGTCAAACTGGCCGATGGAAGCGGCGACGCCCTGGCCCACAGTGAAGCAACCCGGCCTGGAGCTGGCGGCGGGGATGCTGTCCGCCGCCCGGCTGTATATAGGCAACGACTCCGGCATCACGCACCTGGCCGCCAGCCTGGACACGCCGGTCATGGCTTTGTTCGGACCAACCGACCCGGCGGCATGGGGCCCGCGGGGGACGCGCGTCCGGGTCATACGCGCGCCGGGGCCGGGCCATGACATGTCCAGCTTGAGCGTGGCGGAAGTTAGCCGCCGTTGCCAGAACTTGAGCGCCGGCGATTCCCGGCGGTGATGCCCGGCAGCCCTGGCGCGCCATGGCGGACTCAATTTCGGGATTGAAACGGCAACCCGGGTTTGTTAATCATAAGACGCATGCCTATAGCATCACACATAGAACGCATACCCGAAAAAATCCGGCTGTTGATCCTGACCGCGATTTACGGTATCTCCGGCGGGCTGGTCACGGTGGCTTTCATGGTGGCAGTCAACTGGCTTTACGATGCCATCTGGCCCCGGCTGGCCGCCGGCGCGCCGCTGGTGTTTTTGGCCGGGAGCCTGCTGGTCCTGTCCGCCAGTTCGCTGCTGGCCGGAATCCTGATGGCCAGGATTTCACCCGGCGCCGCCGGCAGCGGCATCCCGCAACTCAAATCCGCCTACTGGCTCAATTTCGGGCATATTCCCTTCCGTTCCATCTGCGTTAAATTCATCGGCGGCATTGTTACCCTGGCCGGCGGCAGCAGCCTGGGCCGCGAAGGTCCGACGGTGTTCATCGCCGGCGGGCTGGCGTCCCGGTTGGCGGCGTGGCTGGGCATCAACCGGCGGCTGAGGCGGCAGGCTGCCGCCACCGGCGCGGCGGCGGGACTCGCCGCGGCCTTCAATACTCCGCTGGCCGCCATCAGTTTCATTCTCGAGGAA
>JAXGSX010000417.1:0-2494 GCA_040775225.1 Kiritimatiellia bacterium
GTCTCGGACGACGTGGAAGTCGTCCCTCCAAAATGGAAAAACAACCCATTTTTGGAGGGTCGGGGTACACCCCGACCTTGTTGATGGGACTTTTGAAATTGGCTCAGGAGTCGGACAATTTTCAAACCGCGTAATATCAACGTGTAACATTGTCATAAAATTCTGACTACCGAACACTGAACACCGAACACTTTTGAAAGCAACTCTGGAATCACCGTTTCCCCAGCACCGGCGCGGCGCCGGCCGGGCCGAATTCGCCGCGCATTTCACGTCCGTTCATCAGCACGCCCCAGGCGGAGGTCGGCGGGTAGTAATAAGCCGCATCGGTGCGGCCGTCGCCATTGTAATCGCCGGGCACGGGAATGACGCCATACCAGCCGAACTGGCCTTCCACGGCGGGCTGCCCGTTCATGGGGTAAACGCGCCACCATCCGGTATTGGAATTGAACACCGCCAGGTCGGTCCGGCCGTCCCCGTCGTAATCGCCCGGCACGGGGATTTCATGCGGTCCGCCCCACTGCAGGTTGGAGTTCTGCCCGAACCAGGTGCGGATGGACCAGACGCCGGAGGCCGGATCGTAAACCGCCAGATCGGTCCGGCCGTCCCCGTCGTAGTCGCCCGGCACGGGAATATGGGTCGGTCCGCCATGGCTTACGCTCAGCAGTTGCTGGTTCTGATACGGATAAATATGCCAGACGCCGGTGACGCGGTCATACAGCGCCAGTTCGGTAAACATGTCGCCATCGTAATCGCCCGGCACAGGTGTCATGTTGGCCAGGCCGAAGGGCAGTTCATAACGCTGGCCATTCATGGCAAAGACCCGCCACAGACCGGAAGCCGCCTGGTACAGCGCCAGGTCGCTGCGCCCGTCGCCGTCGAAGTCGCCCGTCAGCGGCGTCATCGAAGCATCGCCGAATTGCGTCCGGTCGGCCAAGCCCGCCATGGTATAAACATGCCAATTCCCGCCGGCCGGATCGTACAGCACGGCGTCGGTGCGGCCATCGCCGTCGAAGTCGGCCGGGCTGGAGGCAGGACCATAGCAGGGCGGCCGGTAATACGGATAACTGTCGCGATCCAGCGGATCGGTGTTATACCGCCGGAGCTCCGCGCCGTCCGAATACCCGTCGCCGTCGCTGTCCCAGACGGTGGGATTCAAAACCGGACCGCCGGCGCGCGGCTGGTACCCGTAAAACACGCCGTTGTAATGGACTTCAAAGGCGTCCGTCAGCCCGTCAATGTCGCTGTCCAGCAAGCGCGGATTGAGGACGCCGCCGGCATAACGGTATTCCTGGTAGTTGGTCTCGCCGTCGCCGTCGAAATCCGTGTCGCCGGTTTGATTCAGGCTGCCGAAGTATTCCATTTCCCAGGCGTCGGGCAGCATGTCGTTGTCAATATCATGGTCGCGCAGAACCAGCTTGCGTCCGTTCAACTGCATGGTGGTCACCAGCGCGAGCATCCCGGGCTTGTACATGTTGTTGTTGTCCTGCACAAATCCCTGGGTTTTCCAGGATGCCCAGACGCCGGACGGCGCCCCGCCGAACGGCGCAGTGTCAATATAAGCCCGCACGTAATACGCGCCTTCGGGCAATCCCTGAATGGTGAAGGGAATGATCTTGTTGGGGTCGGACGTGCGGGGAATGGCCACATGCACGCGGGCCTCCGGCACGCCGCTGAAGCCGATGTTGTCAAAGGCCTCCACCATGATGTTGGTCGCGGAAGTTTTGCCGAAGTAATAAATATTGCCCCTGATGGTGCGGGTGTAACTGCTGTTCAGGTTGATGTTGAAGGTCTGGACCGAGCCCAGGTCGTCGCCGGACCACGGCCCCAGGCCGGCCGGATTCCAGGCGGCCACGCGCCAGAAATAAGTGCCATTGCCCCAGTCGGAGGCGTAAGCGTCGGGGTAATCGCGGCAGATGCCGTCGCGGTCGCGCCCTGGCGCGGGATAATAGCGATCTTCAACCAGCGTCAGGCGTCCGTCGGATTCCTTGCGCGCCACTTGCAGGCGGTACATGGTGGCGTTGGTGCCCATGGTCCACTCGAACTGGTTGCGGGCGGCATACAGCGTGGCGCCGCGGGGCGCGACGGCGTAAGTCCGTTCCGGCAGGCTCCAATTGATGTAGAACGTGCCGCTCTGCGTGCCCGCCCACCAGCGGTAGGACCCGGCCGGCATGCCATAGTAGCCGTAACGCTGGCAATCCCATTCGTGGAAGAAATCGCGCGGGGCGCGGATGTACAGGTCGAAGTGGTTCGGCGACCCTGCGATGCTGGTGTGATTGAGAATCACATGCGTCAGGGAGTTGGTTTCGGATATATTGGTCACGCTGGGCAGGCTCCACTTGAAGCGGTGATAGCCCGGCAGATTTTCGTGCAGGTAAATGCGGACATCCCGCAAGTCGGAAACGCCCAGGTGGTAAGGCTGGCGATGCGCCACGCCGAACGGCTCGCCCTCGTCCCATCGGTTATTGCCGTTAACGTCCAGGATGCCCGCCAGGTA
>JAXGSX010000418.1:0-2478 GCA_040775225.1 Kiritimatiellia bacterium
GCGGCCGCCAGGACCGCCAGCGCCGTCAGCATGATCCACCATGGCGCCCGCCGCGCCGGCCGCACAAACCAATCCCGGCCGTGCGCCGGACAAATCGCGCGGAAATCCGACGCAATTGCCTGACCAGCCGCCGGCTCATAGCGGATGATGCCCTCCAATTCGTCGGCGGCGGCCCCCGGGTTATACTTCCGCAAGACCAGAAATACGGTCAAATCCGGCGGCGGCGCGGCATCGGCGGATACCGGCACAATGGCGCCGGCGGCCGTTTCCGAGCGGGCCAGCACACATTCCCAGTCGCTGGCGCGCAAAGCGGCGAAACGCCATTTTGGAACGGCTGACAAATCCATCCGGATTGCCGTTCGCAAAGGCCGTTCGCGGGTAGCGCCCGCAGCCCTGGCCCGCGCGCCGACTTCCGCGGCAAGCCGATCCTGAACCGGCCACCAACCCTGCTGCCAGGTTTCGCGGTTGCCGGGAGGCATTTCCGCGACGGCCGTCCACCAGCCGCGCTGGAAACCCGCTGCCATCAATGCCGCAAACGCCGCGCTTAATGATATTTGCAGAATAAGTCGCATATCCAAAAAGCAAATTTCAAAACTTACGTTTTAAAAGAATTCAGTACATCCCACAGGTAATAAAGCAAAAATACACCGTCGTGGTCGGAATCGCTATCGCTATCGGGATCGTTGCCGATTCCGATACCGATCCCGATATCGATCCTGAACCCGCATAACCACGGATGGCACGGATGACCTCCAACCCCAAACAACCGTTGAACCCGATTCAACCTCCGACAACTTCCACCCACAAACAATCGTTGAACCTGATTCAACCTCTGGCAACCCCGAACCCCGACCGCTGCACACTGAACACTTTTGCAAAACTGCAATTTTACTCCGTGTTTTCCACGGGCCGCCGCAGGTATTGATCAAGATAATGCCGCCGGCCGGCCGCGCGCGGCCGCCAATGCCACAAACCCTGCCCGTCCCGCCAGGCGTCAGACTGCAGCAGGCAAAGCGCGGGCATTGGCGGCGGGTCGTCGTCTTCCGGCGATTCAGGGCGTAATCCCGCCGTATCCGCGCCCAGCGCGATTTTTTCCTCTACGCACCGCAGCCAGTTCGCGTTCACCTGCTCGATACGGAAAGGCGACAGGCAGGGCGGAAAACGCGCCAACAGCATGAGATAGTAGCTGTAAAGCCGCGCCGTGTCCGGACTGCCAGACGGTGCCCCGGCCTGGCGGACGCGCAGTTCGGCCGCCAGAACCGTGTAACGGGCGGCACGCACATCGCAGCCCGCCGCCACAGCTTCCGCCCCGCGTTCCTGCCATACAAATCCATCGCTTAACACGGATGCCAGGACTGCGCCATCAAGGGCGGCGCGCACCGCGCCGCCAGCCTGCGCGCAAAAAGCGTCATATACAAAATCCCCGCCTTCCAGTATCCAGCGATCCAGCAATTCCGGCTGGAAAAGTCCGGCAACCGCGCGGCAGCCGATCAATGCCTCCATCCGTTCATGGAAAAGCTCCGGTGCCGCCAAATCTCCCAGGGCATACGGCACAACCAAGGTTGTCTGTAAATCACGCAGCAAAGCCTGCAGGGGCGGCGCGGCGTATATCCGGGCGTCGGCATCCGCCGCGGATCGGCGCAACGCGGCCAGGAAAGCCAGCCAGGACCAGGCAGGATCGGGGGCATGCGACGCCGGGGCCAACCCCAGGGCTGACGCGGTTTCCCTCGCCGGGGACGTCAAATCCAGGCCCGCGGCCAAGGGCGCCCAGGCGGCGGCAATCCAGTGCCGGCGGGCGGCGGGATCGGGCGCCGGACCCCCGCCGGGCTTGGTGTTCAAGGCCTGGCTCAAGGCCGCTTCCGTCCACTGCGCGCCGGCCGCCAAGTTGGAAGCGATGCCGCCGCCCCATCCCTCGATTTCCGCGGCATGCTTGCGTAAAAGAGCGGCAACGGACAAAACATCCCGGCCGAGTTCCGGCTGCATTTCTTCCAACGAATCCAACGCGCGCTCCGGTTCCAGCCAGACATTGGTAGCCGACCCGCCCAGCAGCGATTCCCGGGCATCCATCCTCAAAAGGCAAGGATACGCCAACTCTGCGATCCGGCGCGCCAGTCCGGTATCGAGCGCCGCCTCCGGCATGGGGATGTCCCATGGCTCAATCCCGCCGATGTCCGCGCCGTGCATGCCGATGATTTCCTGCGCGCGGGCCAGGCCCAGGCACAGTCCCAGGCTGAGGCAGAAGCACAGGCGCAGCGCCAGCAGATTGATCGGATTGATGCTCATGTCAAATTTCCGGACATGCCTTTCACCTGAATCCGTGACGGAATTTTATGTTGTCAAGATAATGTGCGTACAAGCAACAATTTAAGGCGTTTTAAAATATCACCAAAAACACACGGCGCTGTTTGGCGGAAAAGACCGCCCTGCGGGTGAGGCCATTATGCCGCATCTGCTTTGTTGCGAAGGATTCGCAGTATA
>JAXGSX010000419.1:0-2472 GCA_040775225.1 Kiritimatiellia bacterium
CGTGTGGATGCCTGGGTGGAACTGCCGGATTTGAACGAGGAACTGCTGCTTGCCCTGGATCAGTTGCAGCCGTACGGCCAGAGCCACCCCGCGCCGGTGCTGGCGGCGCGGCGGCTGCGGGTTGAAGGTTCGCCGCGGATTGTCGGCGCCAGGCATGTGAAATTTGCCGTTACGGACGGCAATGTGCGGCAGGAAGCGATCGCCTTTGGGCGCGCCGGCGCGCCGTTGCCGCCAGGGCCTTTGGATATCGCGTTTCAGTTGCAGCAAAATACCTGGCAGGGCGTCACCACCCTGCAGTTGAATGTGCAGGATTGGCGTCCGTCGGCAGGATAGCCAAGGTTTAATTCGGGCTGTCGGCCAGGCGTTGGCGCATTTTTTGCAGTTGGTCGCGCAAGGCCGGCGGCAGGCGGTCGCCGAGAGTCTGGTAATATGCTTCGATATTGTCGGCCTCCTGCGACCAGGCGATGCGGTCAACTTCCAGCAGTTGGCGCATATGATCCGGCGGCAGGTTTAACCCGCTGGTATCTATGGCATCCATGGCGGGCAGGTTGCCGATGGGCGTGCCGATGGCGGCGGCCGTGCCGTCAACGCGTCCGCATATCCATTTCAGCACCCGGCTGTTTTCGCCGTATCCCGGCCAGAGCCACTGGCCATCGGGCGACTTGCGGAACCAATTGACGAAGAATATTTTCGGCAATTTGCGCCGGCTGGCGCGCTTGGCGACGGACAGCCAGTAGGCCAGGTAATCGCCCATGTGATAGCCGCAGAAAGGCAGCATGGCGAAGGGGTCGCGCCGTAAAACTCCGGCGCGTCCCAGGGCGGCCGATGTGGTTTCCGAGCCGGCGGATGATCCCATGAACACGCCCTGTTCCCAGTCGGCCGCTTCCGCAACCAGGGGTATGGTTGACGGGCGTCGTCCGCCGAAGAGGATGGCGGAAATCGGCACACCGGCCGGGTTTTCCCATTCCGGATCTATGACCGGGCATTGGTAGGCGGGCGCGGTGAACCGTGAATTGGGATGGGCGGCCTTGCGGCCGCAGCCGGGCGTCCAGGGATGTCCCTCCCAGTCCGTCAAGTGCGCCGGAGGTTGGTCGGTCATGTCTTCCCACCAAACATCGCGGTTGGTGGTCAGCGCGACGTTGGTGAAAATCGTGTTGCGCTGTATGGTCCGCATGGCATTGGGATTGGATTGGTCCGAAGTGCCGGAAGCGACGCCGAAGAAGCCGTATTCCGGATTGATGGCATATAGCCGCCCGTCCGCCCCGATGCGCATCCAGGCAATGTCGTCGCCCAGACAGCGTACTTTCCACCCGGGCAGGGAAGGCTGCATCATCGCCAAATTGGTTTTGCCGCAGGCGCTGGGGAAAGCGGCGGCGATGTAATATTTCCGGCCTTCCGGCGAGGTAATCGCAAGAATCAGCATGTGTTCGGCCAGCCATCCTTCGCGACGGGCGATATACGAGGCCACGCGCAGCGCCAGGCATTTTTTGCCCAGCAGGGCGTTGCCGCCGTAGCCGGAGCCATAGGACCAGATGGAAGGATCATCCTGCATGTGCACGATGTATTTTTTTGCGGGGTCGGGCTCGCATGGCCAGGGAACATCCGTCTGGCCGGGGGCCAGCGGCGCGCCCACCGAATGCAGGCAGGGAATGAATTGGCCGTCTTCGCCAAGTTCGTCCAACACCGCCTGTCCCATGCGGGTCATGATGCGCATGTTGCATACCACGTAAGGAGAGTCGGTGATTTCGATGCCGATTTTGGCCAGCGGCGCGCCAAGCGGTCCCATGGAAAAGGGAATCACGTAAAGCGTTCGCCCGCGCATGCAGCCTTGGAATAATTCATCCCGCTTGCGCCGCATTTCATCCGGGTCGGCCCAGTGGTTGTTCGGCCCGGCATCCCCGCGGGAGGCCGTGCAGATAAAGGTGCGGTCTTCCACGCGCGCCACGTCGCTGGGATGGGAACGCGCCAGGTAGCAGCCCGGACGTTTGCCCGGATTGAGCTTGATGAAAGAGCCGGACGCGGTCATTTGTTCGCAGAGCGCGCGGTATTCGTCGTCCGTGCCGGTGCACCAATGAACGTTGTCCGGCTGGCAACGTTCCGCCGCGGAGCGCACCCAGTTGATAAGTTTTTGATTTTTGGTCGGCGCTGCTGTCATGGTTTTCCCCGCTGGTTGCACGCTGCCGGGACGGTTGGGCCACCGGCACGGGACAATGTGTCCGCGTTAAGGTGCGTGAGGATAACGGCGGGAAATACATGTGTCAAGATTTTTACAAAAAAAAATCAGGAAATGCGCCCAAGACGATCCGCGATGCGGGTGAAATTCAATCCGGGGAAGTTTTTGCTTGCAATGTCCGGCCCGGTCTGAAATCATGTCGGGCATTCGGCGGGTTTCGGCCGCATAGGGTGGGGTACCGAAGTGGTCAACCGGGGCAGACTGTAAATCTGTTGGCGATGCCTTCGGACGTTCGAATC
>JAXGSX010000420.1:0-2462 GCA_040775225.1 Kiritimatiellia bacterium
GAGGGCGACAGCGCCGGCGGTTCGGCCAAGCAGGGTCGCAACCGCGAATTCCAGGCCATCCTGCCCCTGCGCGGCAAGGTGTTGAACGTGGAGAAAGCCCGCCTGGACAAGATTTTGAATAACAACGAAATCCGCACGCTGATCACCGCCATCGGCGCCGGCATCGGCGAGGATGAATTCGACGTGGCCAAGGCCCGCTACCACAAGATCATCATCATGACCGATGCCGACGTGGACGGCGCGCATATCCGCACGCTGCTCCTTACCTTTTTTTACCGGCAGATGCCCCAGTTGATCGAGCGGGGCTACATTTACCTGGCCCAGCCGCCGCTGTACAAGATCACCGCCCGGAAACAGGAAGAATACATTGATTCCGACGCCCAGATGTCGGCCCGCCTGCTGGAGTTGGGCGCCGGCAACCTGACCCTGGAAATCAACGGCGCCGGCCAGCGCTTTACCGGCAAGGAATTGCTGGGGATGCTGCATTCGCTGGCGGAACTGGAGCAACTGCTCCGCGCCGTGCAGGCCAAGGGCATCCCGCCCGCCGAGTACCTGAACCGCCGCCATCCCGCCACCAAACAGTTCCCCAAGTACCGGGTGACAGTGACCAACGGCGGCGAGCCTTCATACCATTATGCCTACAGCGACGAGGAACTGACCGGCCTGCGGGAACGGCTGGAACTGCATGTCGGCCATCAACTGGAAATTCTTGGGGATGGCGCACGGCCGGCCGGGGCGCAGGACCCCGCGAGCCCTGGCGGCTTGCGCTGGCAGGAGATTTATTCCTCGCCGCAGATTGCGCGCCTGGTGGAACTGCTCGAAAAACGCGGTTGGGTTTTCAACGAGCAGGACCCGGATGCGTCCGCCCTTTACACGCTGGTGGACCAGGATGGCGCGCGCCGGCCGGCCCCCTCGATCTTCAGCCTGCTGGAATTGGTGCGCGACGCAGGGCACAAGGGTTTGGCCATCCAACGCTATAAAGGATTGGGTGAAATGAACCCCGAGCAGCTTTACGAAACCACCATGAATCCCGATAAACGCAAACTGCTGCAGGTAGTGCTGGAGGACGCCGTGGAGGCCGACCGGATATTTACGCTGCTGATGGGCGATGAAGTGGAGCCGCGCCGGGCGTTCATCGAGGATAACGCCTTGAATGTCAGGAACTTGGACGTTTAGCCGCGGGCCGGACCCTTGGAGATCAAGATGTTTGCCAGAAATGACATTGTCGGCGCCATCAATATCGAAGACGAGATGCAGCGCGCCTACATTGACTACTCCATGAGCGTCATTATCGGCCGCGCGTTGCCGGACGTGCGCGACGGATTGAAACCGGGCGCGCGCCGCATCCTCTTCGCCATGCGCCAGCTCGGTCTGCTGCACAACCGGCCTTTCAAGAAATCGGCCTACGTCGTGGGCGAAGTGCTCGGCAAATACCATCCACACGGCGATTCCGCCGTCTATGACACCCTGGTGAGCATGGCCCAGCCGTTTGCCATGCGCTACCCCCTGGTGGACGGCCAGGGCAATTTCGGCAGCATTGACGGCGACAGCGCCGCCGCCTACCGCTACACCGAAACCCGCCTGCGCCAGTTGGCCGAGGAAATGCTGGCGGACATTGACAAGCAGACCGTGCCGATGGTCAAAAATTATAATGGCGAACTGGATGAGCCGTCCGTCCTGCCCGCCCGCCTGCCGAACCTGCTGCTCAACGGCAGCACCGGCATCGCCGTGGGCATGGCTACCAACATCCCCCCGCATAATCTCGGCGAAGTCGTGGACGCGGTGGTGGCGCTGATTGACGATCCCCAGGCCGAGGTGACGGACCTGATGCGGCATGTCAAGGGCCCGGATTTTCCCACCGGCGCGTTGATTTGCGGCATCAAGCCGATCCAGAGCATGTATCGGACCGGCCGCGGCCAGTTGCGCGTCCGCGGCCGGGCCGGCGTGGAAGAGGGCCGCCAGGGCAAGGAAAGCATCGTCATCACGGAAATCCCCTACGTGGTCAACAAGTCGGCGCTGGTCAAGAGCATCGCCGAGCTGGTGCAGAACAAGACCCTGGACGGCATCAGCGACGTGCGCGACGAATCCGACAAGAGCGGCATCCGCATCGTGATCGAACTCAAGCGCGGCGTGGTGCCCAAGGTGATCCTGAACAACCTCTACAAGCACACCCAGCTCCAGACCACTTTCGGCGCCATCATGCTGGCGATCGACAAGGGCCGGCCGCGGATCATGAATCTGAAGCAGATACTGGAGGCTTTCCTGGCCCACCGCGTGGAAGTGATCACCCGCCGGACCAAGTTCGAGTTGGAAAAGGCCGAAGCCCGGGCGCACATTCTCGAAGGACTGAAGATCGCCCTCGATAACCTGGACGCCGTGGTGAAAATCATCCGCGGCGCCAAAAACCGCGACGAAGCCCGGGCGGAACTGATGCGCCGGTTCGGCCTGACGGAAATCCAGAC
>JAXGSX010000421.1:0-2458 GCA_040775225.1 Kiritimatiellia bacterium
AATCTCAAACTTGTCCCGTTCCCAACGGGATTTGAAATCTCAAATTTCAAATGGAGCCGGGACGCCCTCGTCCCGTTCCGCGATTACAATCACCGCTTGGACGACCGATCCGGTCCCGGACGCGGAACTGGCGCATATGCGGAACATACTGCGCCTGGCGGGGGATGCGGCGGCGCAGCCGGGGATGGCGGAATTCCTGGGCGCGCAGGATTATGGGGTGTTGACAGACGGGATTGCGTCGGGGGAACAGGCGCTGGCCGAAGGCCAGTATGCGGCAGCCTGGGCAGATCTAACCGATGCCGGCTTCTGGACGGTCATGCGCCAGAAGGCGCCGGAAATAAAATTCCTGGAATTCACGCGGCTGCGCGAGATGCAGGCGCCGCTGCTGGGGGATGACTTGGCGCCCGCGATTGACGGAGTTTTGAATGACCGCATCTGGAGCGATGAAATCACCAAACCGGCCGGACGTTTTATCACGGTGGACAAGGCCTATTCCGCATTGGAGACATATGTGCGCGTCGCTGGCGCCGCCGGCAAATTGTGGCTGGCCTTTGAAATGCGCGACCCGGAACCGGGAAAAATCCGCGGCGTCACCGACCGGGAAAATGTCCGGGGAACCATCTGGGGCTCCGGGGACGATATCGCGGTGTTTTTCATCATGCCCAACGCATCCAATTATTACCAATTGGCGGTAACCGCCAATGGCGCGGTATTTGCCCAGCAGAATTACCTGCGGGACGGCCGGCGCACCGGCGTCAATTATGATTACGCCCCGCAATGGACGGCCAGGACCGCCCGGAATAACCGGGGATGGACTGTTGAAATTGAAATGGATGTTCCGGATGCCTTCGGCGAACAGATCCGGTCCGGGGACGAATGGAAATTCAATTTTCACCGGATTTTCCGGTTAAAGCAATATCCGCTGGAATCCTGGTCTTTCAACCCCGGGGACTTGCATTCCATCGGCCATTTCGCGACCGTGCGGTTTGAAAAAACGGGAAGGTAATGTTGCCGGCAGAATTGCCGGTTTTAACCGCTTCCATTGGATCGGTTTCAGGAGAGCATAATGAGATGCGTATTGTTGGCAGGGTGTTTGTTGGGCACAGCGCTGTCGCATGTTATGGCAACTCCATTCCCGGACGGTGCATACACGGAATATTGGGGACGGGCGGACGCGCTTCTGCCGGGCATGACCCGCATCGCTGAAGATTTGGCGGTGGCGGGCGAATGGGAAATTGTCGGCGGCCGGCGGGTGGAATCCGCCGGCGCCGGCGGCATTGCCGCGGTAGCGAAAGGCGAAACCGTCGCATTTGTCTGGAAAGGCGGTGTGGCCCGGGAATATCCGCTGCTGACCGTCAATCTGGCGCTGGATGCGCAAACACCCGTGCCGGCGCGGGTTATGTTCCATCTGTTTTCCGATGGCGGTTTCCGCGCGCCAAAAGGCGGCAAGTGGATTCCGGTCAATCCGGATGCAGCATCGAACTTGACCTTCCAAATTCCGCCATCGCGCGGCGGACGCCGTTATGGAGTGGCCGGCGCCGGTTTGATTGACGGATTCAAACTTGAGTTTAACGGCAGGGATTTGGCGGGTAAAACGGTTTCATTGAACAAAGTGCATTTGAACGCAGGGTTTTACGAGGGATATTTCCGCCGTACCATCGCCATTCCGGAAGGAATGATCTGGGAGGCGGTGGCGGATGTGGGCGTTTTCGCCGAGTTTTATGTCAATGGCCGGCTGGTGGAAGATGCAAGCATTGTATTGCCGCGCCCGGTTGCCGCGGGACCGGAAATGTACGGCGCGCGGCGCATCTCGCTGAAAAATTACATCCGGCCGGGCGAAAACATCCTTGGCTTGCACGTCAAACGGTTCGGCGCCGCGCCTTTTGCGTATTTATGCGGGTCGGTGATCATGGCGGACGGGCGGCGCGTTTTGCTGGACAGCAACACCAACTGGGTCTGGAACAGACGCGCGCCGGATAACTGGGCCGCGCCGGATTACGACGATTCCGGATGGATGAAAATAAAAAGTCAATCCGAGGTGCCACGTGAAGTCGGTATGGGAACATATTACAAGGGCGAGGATGCCGTAGTCTGCCCGATGGGCAACATCGGTCTCTCCTACCGTCCCCGGGGGAGCATGCCTTGTTATGACGGTAACATCAAGCTACGCAACCCGTCGGACAAGAAGCTGTATTTCAGCGAAAACAACCCGTTTCGGCTGGAAGTCATGCTGCCGCCCGGGTTCCGGGATAAAAACCCGGAACTGGCATGGGAAATCCAGCGGTATCATCCGGATGGGACGTTTGCCGAGGTTGTGAAAGGCCGGGTAAGTGAATTTGAATTGCAGACCGGGACGGGGGCGTCCCGGTTCCATGCGGAGGAAACAAAATCTCTGGCCGGCGAGATAAATTCCGCGCCTCTGCCGCGGGGGATTTACGTGTTCACGAGCCGGCTGCGG
>JAXGSX010000422.1:0-2455 GCA_040775225.1 Kiritimatiellia bacterium
AAAACCCCGTAATCGCAATAATTCGGCGCAAACAAATCCAACACCAAAATAACCGTGAAAAAACCTTTGACAAACAACGGGAGGTGGCCTAAATTGAATCAAGAATGTTTAACTGTGGAGTTATGCATTATGTTCCGTAATCTGAAATGGATATTGCCGTGCCTGGCGGCATGCTGCGGCCAACCGGGCCATAGCGGCGTGCTGTACGATGCAGGACGCAATATCATTCTGGTGACGGACTACCCGGAAGCCCGCCCCTGCAATCCGGCGCGGCTGGCATTATTCGACCGGGCCTTCGGCTGGGGGAAAATCACCCATGATCCCGCCGGCAACACCTACACCTGCAACTGCCATATTGCCATCGGCGACAATCACGGATCGGAAACTTATTTTCAGGTCGGCAGCCCGGAACACCCGGATGAAACCCTGGTCATGCATGGCAATATTTACGTGCAACCCTACTGGATCGAGAAGGAAAATGACGGGCTGCGCTGGTGGTATGCGCCGGCCAAAGTCAACCGGTTGACTATCGGCAGCGCGGATGACGCCATGGTGCAAGCCACCGTCAAATTCGCGCCGGAAAACAGCCTCGTTGTCGGCCAGGCCCCCAACGGCAGAACCTGCCGGGGCGGACAGCTTTTTATATACAACAGTTGCGTTACCGCGCTGGATCCGGCAAGCGGTTTCGGCATCAAGGGCGGCCGCGGATATGCGTCCCTGAGCCAGCTTGGCGGCGACGGCCATGTGCTCGTCAACGCCCGCATCGCGCATGCGCGGGGATATGTCTGCGGCGGCATGAGCCCCGGCTGGGAAAAAACATTCCAGGTTGTAAACACGGTTTTTTCCGATTTCGGATTCATGGCGCCCGAGGCGGCTTCATTCACTAATTGCACATTTGAAGGCGCGAAAATCGCGGCATTGCGCGACCGCGGCAGCATGAACATCACGCTTGCAGATTGCGTCTTCAAAAACAACGAGCGCAACTGGGAGTTGACCTATTCGGACAAAGGGCTGATCCTGATTGATTGCGCATGGGACGATCCGCGCCGGCCGGACAGATACCGCGCCTGGACCGCTCCCGACGGCAAAAAGCAATACCCCGGATTGTCGGTGCGCCGGCATGTGGTGGTGGAAGCGGTTGACTCCGCCGGCCAGCCGGTGCAAGACGCATCCGTTGCATTTATTCCCGAGCAGGACGGATGCGATCTGGTGCTGCGCCCGGTATTTAAAACCGACAGCCAGGGCCGGACCCCGGGGGAAGGCCATCCGGACGCCATGCTGCTGACCGATTACATTAAAATCGCCACGGACACCGAGGATCAGCCGGCATTGCAGTCGTTTACTTATTCCATCACGGCGGAAATAGCCGGCAAAAAAGCTATGGCCAGCCGGGTGTCCGCCGATGCAAGCTGGAAAATCGTCCGAATCAAATTCACCGAATAAAATATCCCCCGGATAATCGCGCTCGATGGGCCGGCCATGCATGAAACGTAATCAAGGAGGAGTTATGCACAAGATTTTCCTGGCGGTTGCAGGCTTGCTATTATGCTGTGGCGGCGGATTGGCCGCGGATCAACCCGCCGCCACGGCGGTCAAAACGGAACAACCGCCAAAGCTGGACGGCAAACTGGACGAGGAAGTCTGGCAATCCGCCAGGCCGCTGGGCGAATTCCATGTCTTCGACAAATCCATCACGGGTCAACGCGTTAACGACACCATGGTCCGTCTGGCGTATGACGACACCTGGCTTTATGCGGGCGTCCAATGCGACAATCCCGAACAAAAGCTGGTCAGCGACCCGAAAGTGGTGAATCATGATGACGCGGTGAATAATGACGAATCAGTGGAGCTGTTCTTTGATTCCGACGGCACCGGCAAGATATATTACCATTTCCTGTTAAGCTGCTTTAACGTCAAGGCTGAACAAAGATTTATCAACGGCAATCGTGAGCGCCAGTCATGGAATTTTCCATGGCGCTCGGCAACATCAATTAATGAGAACGGTTGGCGCGCGGAAATTGCCATTCCGTTATATTTGTTCCTGGAATTCGGCGATCTGGAGCATATCCGGTTGAATGTCGCCCGCAATCGGCGCATTCCGTTCATGGACGAGCAGATGGTGAGCGAGGAAAAGACGGAACTCAGCATGTGGCGGCCGGTGGAACGGCAGATGCACGAACCCGGCTCTTTTGGCCACCTTGCGCCATTGGCGCCGGGCAAGTTGAAGATGCCGTTCCTGCCAGCTTTGGAACGGGTGGAGATTCAGCCGTATTTTATCAAAGATGGAACCAATTACTACCAAGTCGAAGCAGTTGTCAAAGGCGCAAACACCGAATCCGGGCTGGCGGAACTGGTTGTAACCGACCAGCCGGCCGGCGGCAATCCCGAAATCGTCAGAAAAACATTCACCCAAAACGGAACCTCAACCACTTCCCTTGCAATTGACGTGCCCGCC
>JAXGSX010000423.1:0-2453 GCA_040775225.1 Kiritimatiellia bacterium
CCCTGGGTATCCTTGGCCGCTTTGTATTCGAAATTTTCCCGTAGGTCGCCGTAGCCGCGGGCGACGCCGATTTCCCGGCTGTTGGCGGGTATTTCCTCTGTGATCAGTTTGTGCAGTTGCGCCTGGCGCGCGTGGTATGAGCGCCGGGAAGTCAGGCGCGCCGGTGCGGCCGGCGCCGGGGCGGTTCCCTGCAGCGCCTGCTCCAATTCCGGCCGCAGCTTGACGGCCAGCAGCAGCAGCGCGGCGTTGTTGATGTCGGGGCCCAGGTTGGCGGTTTGCAGGCGCAGGGCAAAATCGCGGCGCTGCTGCTCTCCCATCGCCTGCAGCGCGGCGGCCAGCCAGTCCGGGTCGGAGAGGGAGTCGCGCAGTTGGTTGCGAGCGCGCGTGCGGCCCACGCCTTCCATGGCCGGGTTTTCGAGCAGGTTCAGGACCATGAAGGCCAGCCGGTCCGGCGCGGCCAGGTTGAAGCGATCGCGGATGGCCGCATTGCGGCACAGCCAGGCGACCAGTTCCAGGGGAGGCTCCGGCGCCTGCAGCAATTCGCGCAGCAATTCCGCCGCGCGCTCCTGTTCGCCGGCGTCTTCCAAAGCGCGCCAGATTTCATGCAAGGCACCGGCGTCCGCCGCGCGCAGAATTTCCGGCAGGGCCTGACGGAACAAGTCCGGCTGCCGGCGGAATAGGCAACTGCAGAAAGGCGCCTGGCCGCGGACGGGCAGGGCTGCCAGGGCTGCGGCGAAGGCCTCCGGGGCCAGCAACTCCGCCGCCGCGGCCGCCAGGTCCACGTCCGGCGGCGCGGCCTCCATCTCCTCCAGCGCCAGCCAGGCGCGCGCGCGTCGGGCGTGCTCGCGCTTGCCCGCGGCGCGCATGACAAAGCCCAGCCGCTCCGCGAGCAGGTTTTGAACATCCGACGCCAGCGGCTCCGGTCGCGCGCGGATTTCATCCGCCGCCTGCAGGATTTTATCGGGGTCGTTTTCCCGGCGGAAGTCCGCCTGCCATTGCGGGTCAGCAGTCTGTTCCCGGTCGCGGATGACAATCGTCTCGTTCCGGCGCGCGGGTAGGGTGACCAGCGGGTCTTCCTTGAGCTTTTTGCGGGCGGCGTCCCAGAATTTTTTCCAGGCGGCTTCCGAAAGCAGGTGCGCCGTCATCCACTCCTGCAGGCGGACGGGGGTAAACGGCCCGAAAGTCAGCAGCACTTCCCGGACAACTTCCGCCGGCGTTTCCGCCAGCCGCCGTTCCGCTTCCGCCGGGTTGGCCAGGCGGCATGCCAGAATGCTTTCCGGCGGCAACAGCAAGAGATTGGCGCCGGCATGCGCCAGCGCGAGACGGTGGCCCGGCTTGCGGACGAAATCAATCTCGACCTGCTGGTGGTATTCGCTGATTTCCCGGATGCGGCCCGCCCCCCAGGTCTTGTCGTAGCATGCCGCGCCGGGTTGCATGCTGCGCAGCGCATCCATCCGCCGCAGCGCTTCCCCGGCGCTCACGCCGGGATCGTTCCAACCGGCGTTGCGCGCCAGTGTCTGCTGGCGCGCATCGGCGCGGAAATAATCATCCAGGCATTCCCCGGCGGCGCGCTTGAAATCTTCGCCGCCGCGCCATCCCGCCCGCAGACGCAGCAATGCCAGCAGGTCGTCTGTCTTACGGCGGCTGATTAATTCTTCCTGCCATAATTCGGCGCAGGCATCGGCCTTGGCCGGACCGGCGGAATCGGCCAGTCCTCGCAAGGCAGCCTCCAGTTCAGCGGCGGAAGCCTCGGGGGTGGCCAGCAGGTTGAGGAATTTTTCTTCCAAGCCGGCGCCGGCGGGGGTGGGGGGAGAAGAAATCGTCATGGTCGAGTCACTTTCAAAAGTGTTCGGTGTTCTGTGTTCGGCGCTCAGAATTTCACGGCAACGTAAAGCGTTAATCTTGTGCTGCTTGCAATCATGCTGAATTCTGGATTCTGCATCCTGACTTCATTCAAAACGTGAGTTTTGAAATTTTCTCGGTTGACATTCGATTCACAGCGTTCGCGGGAATATTGTTGAGTTAGAACAAATAATTAAATACTATATTTCATTGGTATGCAATCATTTTAACGCCAGCGGAGGATTTTATGCGGTTGAACCCACAGGCTGAGCAATTAAACGCGGCTATCTCGGCGTCCGGCGCCGCAGTCATGGAAATGCTGTCCCGGCGCGGCCGGGCGATTTATTTCCCTCGGCAGGGCATCCTGGCCCAGTCGGCCGAAGCGCATGGACGCCGGATCAACGCCACGATCGGCACGGCGCTGGAGGAGGATGGCGCGCCCATGTCCCTGCGGTGCATTGCCGACCAGGTGCGCCTGGAAGTGGCCAGCATGGTCTCGTATGCGCCGTCCTTCGGCCAACCGGCCTTGCGGCAGACCTGGCGGAATATGCTGGAGCGGAAAAATCCATCCCTGGCTGGACAATCATTCAGCCTGCCGGTGGTGACCAGCG
>JAXGSX010000424.1:0-2438 GCA_040775225.1 Kiritimatiellia bacterium
AATCTCAAACTTGTCCCGTTCCCAACGGGATTTGAAATCTCAAATTTCAAATGGAGCCGGGACGCCCTCGTCCCGTTCCGCGATTACAATCACCGCTTGGACGACCGATCCGGTCCCGGACGCGGAACTGGCGCATATGCGCGATATTCTATCCCGGGCGCAGGCTGCGGCCCAAAAGCCTGGCGGCACAGCGGGCTTCCTGGGCGCGGCGGATTACCTGATATTTTCAAATGCCATTCAAACGGCGGAATCGGCCCTGGCGGAAAAAAGGTATGCGGCAGCTTGGGCCGCGCTTTCGGATGCCCGGTTCTGGAGCATCTTGTTCGAGCAAATGCCGCGGATGCCGGACAATATCGCCGATGCGCTTGAATTGAATGTGCGGCATGTCGGCGGCGGTTATATTCCCGAGGCGGACGGGATTTTCAATGATCGCATCTGGAAATCTAATCTGATAGATTATACCGGGCCGTTTGTCGGCCAGGATGGCCGGTATCCGGCGGCCCGCACAATTGCCCGCGCCGGCAAACCGGGGAATGTGCTGTGTTTTGCCGTAACATGCCATGATCCGGAACCGGGGAAAATAAAAGCCGCCCCGGCGGGCTCGGACGGCCGGGCCTTATGGCAATCGGGGGATGATATGCTGATTGTCACGATCATGCCGGACGGTCAACATGCCTATCAGTTTGCGGTCAATGCCGCCGGCGTCAAATCCGCCCGCCAGATCGGCGGACCGGCCAACAAGGCGTTCCATCCGGCCTGGGAGGCGGCGGTCGTGCAATACGACCGGGGCTGGCAGGCGGAGATGGTCATTGACCCCCGCCAATCATTCGGCGGTTTGATGCAGGTTGGCGGCCATTGGCAAATCAACCTGCACCGGTTATTCCGGTCGGATATGGCCGTGCCGGCATCCTGGCAATGTACGGCGGATTGGGAGTCGAGCGATCAAATGGGCATTATCAATTTCAAACCTTACCGCTGAGGCCGCTATCATGGATAATCAGCCGTCTGCAACAGATGGATTGCGTCGGAACCTTTCAGGGCAATGGTCGTTCGCCCTCGACCCGGATGATATCGGGATGTGGGAAAAGTGGTTCGACCTGGCCGACCCCTTTGCTCTCCCGGTAAAAGTGCCCGGCGCCTGGCAGGCGCAGGGAATCGGCGATCACCGGCATCGTCCGGCGCCCAGCCAGAGCGTCATGCCGCCGGTGGAAATGGAAAAGGTTTCTTACCGCGGCACGGGCTGGTATCGCCGGCCTTTCAAGATTCCGGCGGCATGGCGAGACAAACATATCTGGCTGAATATGGGCGGCACGCATCCGGTGTGCGAAATCTGGATTGACGGGCGTAAAGTCTGCCGGCATATCGGCAGCCAGCTGCAATATCGGCTGAATATAACCGATTACGTTCAGCCGGGCGGCGAACATGCGCTGACCGTCCGCATTTCCGAGTTTCCCGGCGAACCGCGCGGCCGTAATTACCGCAACCCCCTGAGCGGCGCTTTCCTGGATTGGTGCAACACCTGGAGCGGCATTTACCGGGAAGTGTCTTTGGAGGCCAAGGACGCGGTCCGGATTGACAACATATCCGTCTTTCCGGACATTAAAAACGGCGCCGCCAAAATCCGGGTCGCCCTGGGCAAGACCGGGACAGCCGCATATCCCGGAGCGCGTCTGTGCGCCGTGGTTACGGGCCCGGATAACAGGGAAGCCGGCCGCGCGGAAAGCGTGGTGGATGTCATCCAGGACCGGACCGTTGTGGAATTGTGCGCGCCCATAAGCCATGCGCGGTTATGGTCGCCCGATACCCCCGTGCTGTACGGCATTGCCGTTACGCTGGACGGCCCCGGGGGCGGCGTGCATGACGAGTGCCGGGACCGGTTCGGGATGCGTGAATTCGCCGTGGAGGGCGACAGGATCCTGCTGAACGGCAGGCCGGTCTGGCTGCGCGGGTTCGGCGACCATGTGATGTTCCCCTTGACCTTGTATCCGGGCGTTGAACGGCCGCAGATTGAGAAGGAACTCAAACGCGCCCGGGAATACGGGTTCAACCTCGTGCTGCATTACGTCATGCCGTTCAAGGAATACCTGGATGTGGCCGACGAAGTGGGATTGCTGGTGCAGGAATGCCCGATCCTGACCTCGGCCCGCTGCGGCGATCGCGAGGTTTACATGCAGCCGGCCTATCTCGAGCAATGCATCCGGCAGAACATCAACCATCCGTCGGTCATGGCCTACGCTTTCACCGCCGAGGTGTATTTCCATAACAAGGAGTCGCGGTTTATCCGGGATTTGGATTGCCTGGTCAAGGCCGCCCGGAAGCTGGATCCGACGCGGCTGATCAACGCCTGCGCCGGCGTGGACCGGGCATGCGCGGAGCGGGACGACACCGACATCCTGGAAATGGCGGGCGGCAACAGCTGCAACCCGGCGGAACTGGAT
>JAXGSX010000425.1:0-2431 GCA_040775225.1 Kiritimatiellia bacterium
CGGAATTTACCGGCCATGTCAGGTTCCTTTCATCAGGTGTTACTTTCAAAAGTCTCGGACGACGTGGAAGTCGTCCCTCCAAAATGGAAAAACAACCCATTTTTGGAGGGTCGGGTTACACCCCGACCTTGTTGATAGGACTTTTGAAATTGGCTCATCAGGCTAGAAAAAATGCTTGATGAATTTCAACGCGCTTTGTTTCCAGGGCACGCGGTGCGAAACGCCGGTCTGGTTGCGGAAACTCTCGTAATGCTCAAGATACCAGCGGTAATTGCGCACCAGGGCGTCGCGGTTGGAATAGCGCGGCTGGAATCCCAGTTTCTGGCGCGCCTTGTCAATGCTGACGAACGAATCCTTGCCGGCGGTTTCGTACACCCATTTGTACAGCGGCGACAGATGCAGCCATTCCAGCAGGCGCAGGCCCCAGATGGCGGGCGCGGCGGGGAAGCCGACAATGCGGCGTCCGAACCCGGCATCGTCCAGCACGGCCTGGTAATCCTCGCGCATGGTGGCGAATTCCGCCGCGCCGATGTTGAAGGTGTCGTTGACCGCGGCGGTATCGAGCGTCAGGCACAGGTAGATGGCATCGCACAAATCCTCGACATCCAGCAGCTGGTAGCGGTTGCGACCGCTGCCGATCATGGGGAAATTTCGCCCGTCGCGCGCCCATTCGTAAAAGATGGCAAACACGCCCAAACGTTCGGGGCCGATGAATGATTTCGGGCGGAGGATGGGAACGCACATCCCCCGGCGGCGGTATTCCAGACAGGCTTGCTCGGCCAGAATCTTGGCTTGGCCGTAAGGGCCGACCCCATCCAGCTTATCGTCTTCCACCAACGGGTGATGATCGGGAATGCCGTAAACGGCGGTTGATGAAATATGCACAAAGCGCTGCACTTGCGCCGCCTGCGCCGCCTGCAGCAAGCAGCGCGTGCCTTCGACTTCAATGCTCATGATTTCGCCGCGGGGATACAGCGGCAGGGCGGCGGCGGTATGCACGACCCAGCCGCAGCCGTCCAAGGCGCGCCGGACGGTTGATTCATCGCGGATATCGCCCTGGATGAAATTGACCTGGCCGCGCTCGGGATAATCAAAGTCCGCGATATCCAGCACGACGATTTCGCCGGCTTGCTTTGCCAGCAGGCGCCGGACGAGATTGATGCCCAGAAAGCCGCTGCCGCCGGTGATCAGAGTGCGCATGGAAAATGTAGTGGTTTAAACGGAAAAAGCTCCCAACAGGCCGCGGAGGCGCATTGGGAGCTGTTCCCCGCCGACATTTTAGAAGAACACGATGTTTTCTTCCTTGCCGTCCGGCAGAGTGAAGGCATTGGAAACGATGGTGTTGGTGATGCAGTTCGCCGCGGCGCGCCCGGCGGCGGTGTTGGTCGAGTCAACCCACAAGCCGTTGCCGCCCACCTTGACGACGTTGCCGCCTTCGAACAGGTGGTTGCCGCCCCATTGATCAGGCAGGCCGTTGGTCAACGGACCGTGCTGGTCGCAGATAATCACCTTGTCGCCATCCTTGTCGGTGCGGTACATCCAGTAATTGTAATTGCTGTTGGTGTCCGCCATGTTGCTCAGCGTAACCGCCGGCTTGGTGCCGTATTCGCCGGCGGCGGTGGGGCAGATGAACATTTCCGGCGTGATGCCGCCGCCTTCGAGCGAAAGCGCAACGGAAATGTTGGTGCGCGGGAAGGCCGGGCGGAACGAATCGGCGGGATTCAACCCCCAGGCGGAAATGGCCTTGAACAGGCCGTTCTGGTTGGAGAGGCAGTTGACGCGCCGCGCTTTTTCACGCACGGAAGCCAGGTTCGGCAGCAGCAGGCCGGCCAGCAGCGCGATAATGGCGATAACCACCAGCAATTCAACCAAAGTAAACGCCCGCAATGAAATCCGCCGCCATGTTTTTTTCATGCTCAATATCTCCTGTGTTTCCGATTTGCGATTTTGCGAAAAAGCCATCAGCCGAAATGTAAACTAATGAAGATGGGATGACAAGGATATTTTTTTGTTAATTATCCGGTAAGTTTTCCGGCCGGCCGGCCGGCCGGAGCCGCTAAAGTTTTTTCCAGCCAGCGGAAGGCCGTGTCATACCGTAATTCGTGGCCGCCGTCGAAAATTTCGAAATAAAACCGCGGCGCGCCGGCTTTTTCCATGGCCAGCGCCAGGTTTGCCGTGTGGGTGTAGGGCACGCTGCGGTCATGCCGGCCGTGGTGTACGGACAGGGTTGCCTCGCGCAGTGCCCCGACATGGTTGATGGGCGACCGTTCGCGGTATTCGGCGTCAACGGCCGGGCTGACGCCGGGCGCGCCGCCGCAGCATGCCATGATCCCCTTGCCGTAGGTTGATTCCGTGCCTTTGGCCGCCAGCCATGCCGCCAGGTCGGTTATCGGCACCCAGGCGCTGACCGCGCGCCACAGTCTGGGCGCGC
>JAXGSX010000426.1:0-2429 GCA_040775225.1 Kiritimatiellia bacterium
CAGGCATCCAAGTCAACCCCGATGGGCGCCGTAGCCAAATTCGCCACGGCGGGTAAGCCCATGATGAAGAAAGACCTGGGCATGATCTGCATGACCTACGGGAACATCTATGTCGCGGCGGTGGCCATGGGCGCCAATCCCACCCAGGTGGTCAAGGCCTTCGTGGAAGCCGACGCCCATAACGGGCCTTCCATCATCATCGCCTATTCGCATTGCATTGCCCATGGCATCAACATGACCAACGGCCTGACCGCCCAGAAAAACGCGGTGCAGTCCGGGCATTTCCCGCTCTACCGGTACAATCCCGACCTGCTGGCGCAAGGCAAGAATCCGTTGACGCTCGACAGCAAGCCGCCCGCATTGAAATACAGCGAGACGGTGATGAAGGAAAACCGGTTCCGGGTCCTGAAGCAGACACACCCGCAGAATGCCGAGCGTTTGATGGCGGATGCCGACAAGCTGGTGGCGGCGCGTTGCGATCTCTACCAGAAACTGGCCGGATTGCCGCCCTGCAACGGCGCGGCGCCGGCGCCGGAAAAACAAGCCTGACCGGGAATATCAGCGGGATGCCCGCGTTAGCGGGCATCCCGAATCCCGCCGCAATATCCCGCAGGCAGACTTACGGCATGCCGAACATCTTTTCCTTCAAGTCCAGATAATACAGGTAATCCTCCGGCTTGACATCCGGCGGACAGCGGTGGTCGCAGAAGGGTATGTAGCCGCCGCGTTCCACCAGCGGCGCGACGCTTTCCAGGTAAGCCTTGATCGCCTTGGGGCCCTTGCGCAGTTCCAGCTTATCCACGCCGCCCATGATGCGCAAATCCCTGCCGTACTCCCCCAGCAGTTCCGCCGGATGCACGCAACTGTTGACCTCGTAGGGAAACAGGCAATTGATGCCCGCCTGGAGAAATCCCGGCAGCAGCGGGCGCACATCCCCGTCGCAATCCGTGTACCAGAGGTCAATGCCCGCCGCATGCAGCTTGCGGCCGATGCGCTCGTAGCGCGGCACCACCACCTTCCGGAAAAAATCCAGGGAGACGATCGGACCGTTTTTGAAACAGATGTCTTCCCACCCGGCGGCGTAGTCGAAATCGAAATGCGGCAGCAGCCAATCCAGCGCCTGCTCCGCCAACTCGCAGCAGCGCTCGACCATGTCCTCCACCATGTCGGGATAGTCGTAACAGGCATAGGCCAGCCCTTCAAAGGTCAACATGCTGCGTATGCGCCCGATCATGGAGCCGCAATTGACGCCCAGCGGGTAATCGCGATTCAGCGGATGCCGGGCCTTGAGCGCGGCGATATCCGGCTTGCGTTCGGGAGCATCCAGGCGCATCCTTTCTGCTTTGACGCGGGCCCAGTCATCCGGGGTGACGACCGTCGGCTTCAAATAATGCGGGATGGTGTCATGCCCGTCTTTCGGCACTTCCGCGAGCAAGCCGTCGCCATTCATCAGGATTTGATAATCGCCGCGTTCCTCCACCACGCGGCTTTCAAAAGCCGGCTGCAGCCAGATGGATGCGCCTATCGTCCAAATACGGTCGAAATTGAAAAAGATATCCGCCGCGGCATTGTTGCGGATGCCGTTGTCCCGGAATAACGGCCATTGTTCAAAATTTTCGTTCCAATAGCCGAATTCCATGTTGAAACAACGATCAACCGGCTGGTAATGCATCTGGCGGTTGAACCGCTCGCGGTCGCTCATTGCGCCCTTCCACTTGGGGCGGCATGGTGTAATCTGCATAAACAACCCTTTCCAAGATATCGAGCCAGTTTCAAAAGTCGTCCCCTGCCACCTTGCGTGGCCGGAACGAAAGGTTAATCCTTTTGTAACAACGCCGCATTATGGCAGAAAATTACGCCGGACGCAATCCAGGTCTGCATCATTCTCACACCGAATTTTGCTTTCAATCGGATTTGAATCAATTATATTGCACGGTATGCATGATTTTACCCGCAATGCGTCCTATTCACGCTTATTCGCCTATTTTTCCCCGCTGGCGCTGTACGTCGTCCTGCAGTCACTGACCTATCCGCTGGTGGCCATCGTCGCCGCGCGCGGCCCCGGCGGGGCGCTGAACACGGCCGGCCTGGCCCAATCCTCGGCGATTATCGGCCTGTTATGGGCCCTGGGCAACGGCCTCATCACCGGCGGCATGGTTTACGCCCGCACGCGCGCGGGCTACCTCCGGTTCCGGGAAGTCAACCGCTGGATTTTCGCCGGCATGGCGTTGATCTACATGACGATGATCACCCCGCCGGTCAGCCGGTTGATCTTCAACGTGCTGTTGGGATTGCCGGCGTCGGTAGCCGCGCCGGCCAAACAGGCCCTCCTGTTTTCGTTCCCCATGACGGCGATGTTCTTTCTGCGCACTCCGTATGCGGTGATTATGTTCATCCGGGGCGCCAGTAACCAGGTTTTTCTGACCGGA
>JAXGSX010000427.1:0-2422 GCA_040775225.1 Kiritimatiellia bacterium
CTCGGGGAAATCTGCGACCTGGCCGACCGTTACCGGGCGCTGGTGATGATTGACGATTCGCATGCCGTCGGCTTTCTCGGCGCGCGCGGCCGCGGCACACACGAACACTGCGGGGTGATGCAGCGGGTGGATATCATCACCGGCACGCTGGGCAAGGCGCTGGGCGGCGCCAGCGGCGGTTACACCAGCGGGCGGCGCGAAATCATCGGCCTGCTGCGGCAGCGGTCGCGCCCGTACCTGTTTTCCAATACGCTGGCACCGATGATCGCGGCCGCCTCGATCCGCGCCTTGGAATTGCTGGAGGCCTCCACCGAATTGCGCGACCGCCTGATGGCCGGCGCCGCCCATTTCCGCGCCGGGCTGGCGGAACGAGGATTCCAGATCGCCCCCGGGGAACACCCCATCATTCCGATCATGCTGGGCGAAGCCGCGCTGGCGCAGAAAATGGCCGCGCGCCTGCTGGAAAAAGGCGTTTACGCGATCGGGTTCTTCTACCCGGTGGTGCCGCAGGGCAAGGCGCGCATCCGCGTGCAGATTTCCGCCGCGCATACGCGGAGCGACCTGGATTTCGCACTGGGGGTATTGGCGGAAGTCAAGCGGGAACTGGCCGGGTAAGCCGCGGTCTCCGAATGCGCCGGACGCCGCGGATCAGGCTTCCTTGGGGATCAAGGCCGCATAAGCGGAGGCCGACAGCAAAGCTTCCACGTCTTCCGGATTGTCCGGTTTTATGCGGAACAGCCAGCCCGCGCCGAAGGGGTCGTTGTTGATGACTTCCGGCGCGTCGCTCAGCGCCTCGTTGACCTCGGCAATTTCGCCCGCGATGGGCGCGTAAATATCCGAAGCCGCCTTGATGGATTCCACTACCGCCACTTCCTCGCCGGCTTCAAACCGGGCGTCAAGTTCCGGCAGTTCCACGTAAGTAATATCCGAAAGCTGATGTTGGGCGAAATCCGTAATGCCTACTTCCGCTAACTGGTCGTGGATCCGCACCCATTCATGAGTTTTCGTATATCTTAAATCCTGGGGATGATTGGTCTCGCTCATTTTGGCTCCTCTGGTTGCGATGCGTTTCAAGCGGCTGATGTTTATAACAGACTTGGCGAAAAGACAAGCCTGAAATCAGCCGGGCGCAATATTTCCCCGCGGCGGCCCCGCGTGTCGTGCGCCGGCGCAGACGAACTGACGGTATGGCCACCGGCGGCATGGACAGCGATGAAGCGGCGGAGCGGCCGGCAACTACCGGAAAAAGGTTAGAGATACGCCGCCAACTTGGCTTGCAGATCGGCCTTGCGCATGGCGCCAACCATTTGCTCCTGCACGGCGCCGCCTTTCAACACCAGCAAGGTCGGGATCGATCGGATGTGAAATTGCGCGGCCAGGCCTTGATTATCGTCAATGTTGACCTTGGCGATTTTCATTTTCCCCTGCAACTCGTCGGCCAATTCTTCCAGCACCGGCGCAATCATGAGGCAGGGCCCGCACCATTCCGCCCAGAAATCCACCAACACCGGCAAGCTGGAATTCACCACTTCGTTCTGCCAGTTTTCCTGCGATATATGAACAATATTTTTCCCGGCCATATTGATGCGTCTCCCTTGCGTTTATGTTTATAAAATCACGGATGGTACCGGCAATTGCAGTGCCGGGCCGAAGGCCTGGGCCGCCAACAGGTAGGCCAAACAGGCCGCGCAAATCAACGCGGCGGCGGCGATCGCGGCCACTCCCCATCCCGGCCCGGCCGGCGCCGCGGCCGCGGGAGTTGCGGCCGCCGCTTCTGCCGCCGCGGGTTCAACGGCCGCCTCCGGTTCCGGCGCAGATTTCGCCGCAGTGCGTTTCAACACCAGCGTGTGCGGCGCGACATTCCGCTCCGTGCGCTTGATTTTGATGGTCTTGCGCTGGGTGATCGAAGCCGGCGAAGTGGCGTCCAGCACCGCGGGCGGCAAATCTATCTTCGCGGTTTTGGATTTCGCGCCATCGTCGGGGGCGTCGCCTACTACATCGGGACGAAGCGCTACAGCAGCGAGGTGCTGGTCCTCGACGGCGAGAGCATGAACCTGTGCCGGAGCAAGAAGGTGCGCCAACTCGTCGAGAACGCGCATACCTGGCACACCGGGCGCCGCTACGTCGTGGACGCGATCGCATACCGCGAGGCGCTACCGGAGACCGACCCGGAGCGCGTCAAGCTGCCCAAGCTGCGGGATCAGCTCGCGGAGGGTGACGCAGCGCAGCCCAAGGAGATCGCCGCGGTGATCTACGAGATCCCCCAGATCCCATGCTTGACCGTCGCCGAGGTGCTGGCGGCGCGGAAGGAGAATGAATAATGTTCAATGAACAGTACGCCGAGATCTGGTACCTATGGGCAGGGAACATTGCCGACATGGAATCCGCGGCGTCGTACAGGCGCGACGTAGGAGCTGCCATC
>JAXGSX010000428.1:0-2400 GCA_040775225.1 Kiritimatiellia bacterium
GCGCAGCGGTGGGCCGCCTTGGCCATGGTTTTCGTGGGGGCAATTCCCAGTGAAACAGGGATGCCGGTCCACTGCCGGACCGTCTGCGCCAGCCGGCGTCCGAAATTTTCATCCGCCGCGGCGCGGATGCCGGTAAAGTCCAGGAATGCCTCGTCAATGGAATACACTTCCAGCCGCGGAGTCCAGCGCGCCAGGACATCCATGACGCGCCGGCTCATATCGCCGTAAAGCGCGTAGTTGGAGGAAAACACCGCCACCCCGGCGCGCCGGCAGAGCGGGCGCACCTGGAAATAAGGCGCGCCCATGGCGATGCCCAGCGCCTTGGCCTCGGCGGAGCGCGCCACCACGCAGCCGTCGTTGTTGGACAGCACCACCACGGGCCGGGCGCGCAGCTCCGGCCGGAACACCCTTTCGCAGGCGGCGTAAAAGCTGTTGCAATCGGCCAGACCAAAGATGCGCATCGCGCCCCCCTGCTTCAAACCTGGTGGATGGCGTATTTTACCACGCCCCAGATGTCCAGTTGCATTTCGCCCGCCAGGCGGATCGGCGGGAAGGCGGGATTGGCGGCGCGCAATTCCACCTGCCCGTTCCGCTTCCAGATGCGCTTGACGGTCAACTCGCCGTTCAACACCGCGATCACCACGCTGCCGTTTTGCGGTTCCAGGCTGCGGTCCACCACCAGCAAATCGTTGGGAAAGATGCCGGCATCGCGCATGCTTTCCCCGGTAACGCGCACGAAAAAAGTCGCCGCCGGATTGCGCACCAGGTGTTCGTTCAAGTCAAGGGCGCCTTCCATGTAATCATCCGCCGGGGAAGGGAATCCCGCGGCAACCTTGGCGCCGAAAAGCGGCCGCGGACAGATTACCGCCGCGCGGGCCGGATGAATCGCGGCAATTACGGCATTTGGATTGGATTTGCGTCGCATGACTTGGTTTCCCCCGCGGGATGCCGCTGTATAATTATGGGTGACAAGAGATAACCGCGCAAGCAGAAATTTGCGCGCTCTAGGATTGCTTTAAATCATTTCAACCCCGATATTCGCGCAAAATTCAGGTGTTGTTTATGCCATCCCGGCAAGCGATTCCAGCAGGCGCGCGGCATTGCCGCCGAGGAGCATTTCCTCGCGCGGCGCCCCCAGTTCCAACCGGCGGACCAGGTCTATCGCCTGGGCCTGGTCGGCCCAGGGC
This sequence comes from Kiritimatiellia bacterium, assembly GCA_040775225.1. Taxonomy (GTDB): domain Bacteria; phylum Verrucomicrobiota; class Kiritimatiellia; order JAAZAB01; family JAAZAB01; genus JAXGPF01. The sequence continues at coordinate 1,188 of JAXGSX010000428.1, forward strand.
GAGTCCGTGCCGAACAGCAGGCGTTCCGCCGGGTGCCCAAGCAGCAGGGCGCGCGCGGAACCGGCGTCCATGCACTCCAGGGAAAAGGCGGTGTCAATCCAGACCGGCTGACCCAGCAAATGCCGGCGCACTTCTTCCCAGTCGCACCACGCTCCGCAATGGGTGCCGATGAAGCACAGGCCGGGAAACCGCCGGAGCAAGTTCATGATCCGGCGCGGTTCCGCCCGGCGGTCGCGGGGATAGGCCATGTCAAAACCGGTGTGGCTGAAAACCGCCAGGCCGCAGCCGCGGGCGGTGTCGTAAATCGGATCAAGCTCCGGCGCATCCAGCGTAAAATCCTGGTAGTAAGGGTGCAACTTGATGCCGCGGAACCCGGCATCGCGAATGCGCCGGATATTTTCCGCCGCCGCCGGGTCGGCGGGATGCACCGACGGAAACGGAAGGATGCGGTCGGAGCGGATTTTTTCGGACCACTGCAGGATCGGCAGGAATTGCGCCGGACGCGTGGCAATCGAATGCACCACCGAGCGGGCAATGCCGGCGGCATCCATGGATTCCAACAGCGCCTTGACCGTGCCGTTCAAGAATCCGCGGGTAGCGGCACCGGCCTCCAGCGCGGCCATGGCGCGGGGCGCAATGGCGTCGGCGAATGCATGCGTATGAAAGTCAATGATTTCCATTTTGGCAAACCGGACAAATATGCGTGCCGCGCTGCGCCACCACCAACCGTTGAATCAGGTTCCCGCACCGCCGGCAAGGCTGGCCGGCGCGGTGAAACACCTGCAGCCAGCGCTGATGTCCGCCCTGCCGGCCGGAAACCAGCTTGAAATTGCCCAACCCCCCGCCCAACGTCGTGCCGCCATGGCGAATGCCCTGCGACAACACCCGCCGGATGGCCTGGCGCAGGCGCGCCGCTTCGGCGGCGGTCAGGCTGTCCGCCCGGCGCAGCGGCCCCAGCCGCGCCGCCCAGAGCGCCTCATCCGCATAAATATTGCCCAAGCCTGCCAGGAACTTCTGGTCCAGCAACAGCGGCTTCAGGCGGCGGGCAGTGCGGCTCAATTTGCCGCGCAGCCAGACGGCGGAAAAATCCCGCGAAAGGGGTTCCGGGCCCAGGTGCGCCAAAACCGCCCCCGGCCGGTCGGTTACCAGCCAGCGTCCGAACTTGCGGGTATCGCGGCAACGCAACTCCAGCCCGCCGTCCAAGCCGATCACC
>JAXGSX010000429.1:0-2398 GCA_040775225.1 Kiritimatiellia bacterium
GTATTTGGACGATAAATTAAAGCCGGTAACACCTGAGCCAAATGCGGCGGTTTTTAAAACACTTGTTCGCCATAAGGGGTCGTTAAAAGGCGCGTGGCCGGTTTTTCGATAATCGCTTGGACCAATCTTCCAGCGTTGCGATCGAGGTTTGAACGGTTGATCATTCGGTTGGCGCTCCGCGATTTAAACATCGCATCATGATCGCGGACGTTTCGCGTTTGTCCCGCCGCCGGACTGGCGGCCGCCCCCCGCGGCAAAACGGCCGGCGGTTTCGCCCGCCACCCGCCGGAAAACGCGCATGAAATAGGCCGGGTCGGGATAACCGACCAGGGCGGCGGTTTCCTTGATGGAGACGCCTTGCGCCAGCAGGGTCTTGGCGCGCCCCACGCGCTTGGCGGCGATGAACACGGAGGGCGGCCGGCCGGTAAATGCGACAAATAAACGCCGGAAATGGGGGACGCTCAAACGCGCCAGCCGCGCCAGTTCGGTCATCGTCCATGGCCGGTCCAGGTTCCGTTCGATCTGCTCCACTACCGCCGCCAGGGCCGGCTTGCGGGCCGGTTCACGGAATTGCAGTCCCCGCCGCAATTCCAGCAGCATCTGGAGGATGATCACCTTGCGCTCAATGGCGGCGCTCAAGTCTTCGCCGTTCATGCAGCGCTTTAATTCGCCGCAGGCGTGCTGCACCGCGCCCGCCGCATCGCGGACGACCGGGTCGCGCGTTTCCAGGCAATGCATTTTGAAAAGCGCGTCGGCTTCCGGCCCGTTCCAGACCACCCAGCGGGTAAACCAGGCCGGCTCGGAATAATAACATGCAGGCTCGGCGGGAGTCAGGAAAATCACATCGCCCTGCCGCAGGTTGCGCGTGCCGTGGGACATCGTGCGCAGTTTGCCACGGCCCGATTCGATGGCCACGGCCGCATATTGTCCCAGAATCCGCAAGCGTTCCGGATTGGCTGAGTTGCCGGCGCCGGCGCCAATGCGGTCCACCCATAATCCCAGCCGCCGTTCCATGGGGCTGGGCTGCCGGAACTGAGTCTCGCGCCATATTTCCGGACGGTTTGTTTTTATGATTGAATCGTCCATAAATATGATCGAGACGTCAATTGATATTCACGTATATATTGCTACAATTGCGCCATAAACGACGGCAAGTGTCAATCCCATAATGATTGAATCATGATGTCAGGGGGGGTTATGAATAGCCGGGAGCGGAATATTAAAACTTTGCTGTTTGAAAAACCGGATCGCATCCCGTTGCAGCCGGGCGGCGGCCGGGAATCAACGCTCGCGCGCTGGCATGCCGAGGGTTTGCCGGCTGATATCAAGAATTATCAACAATATGCTTACCAGCAGGCCGGCGGGAAGTTGGATTGGCCGGCGCCGAATTCGCCGGCGGGTGTGGGCTTTTCCTGCGAGTTCCGGATGATTCCGGAATTCGAGACGAAAGTGATCGAACGGCGCGAAAATTCACAGGTTGTTCAGGATTGGAAGGGCAATATCTGCGAAATCGGCCTGGAATATACGCCGGAATACCTCGGCGGCAAGGGCAGCAAAAAATTCGATTTTGTCACCCGGCGCTGGATCAAGTGTCCGGTGGAAAACCGCGCCGATTGGCAGGAAATGAAGAAGCGCTACGACGTGTTTTCTCCCGGCCGGCTGCCGGAAAATCCGGCGGAACGTGGCAAAATGCTGGCTCCGCGCAACTGGTTTCTGTCGCAGCCGATTTACGGGCCATTCTGGCAGTTGCGCGAGTGGCTGGGCTTTGAAAATTTATGCGTCATGTTCTACGATGATCCGGCGCTGGTGGGCGAGATGATCGCTTTCTGGGATGATTTTATTTCCAAACTGCTCCGCCGCGCCTTTGAATTCGTGGTGCCGGATTGCATACACGTTTCCGAGGATATGGCTTATAAAAGTTTTTCGATGATTTCGCCGGACATGGTCAAAAAATATCTGCTGCCGGTCTGGCGGCATTGGGGCGAGATCATCCGGGGGGCGGGCGTGCCGGTTTACGCCATGGATTCCGACGGATTCATCGGGGAGTTGATCCCCTTGTGGATCGAGGCCGGCATTAATGCCTGCGATCCCATCGAAGTCGCCGCCGGGAATGACATCAATGAATTCCGCCGGAAATTCGGTCGCAATATGGCCTACCGGGGCGGGGTGGACAAACGCGCCATGGCCCGCGGCGGCCGGACAATTGTGGACGAAATCAACCGTGTGCGTCCGGTGATTGAAGACGGCGGTTACATTCCCGGCTGCGACCACGGCATCCCGCCGGATGTGTCCTGGCCGAACTTCGTGGAATACGTCAGGCTGCTGGCGCAGGCGACCGGCTGGATGTGAGCGGTTGCTGCGTTACGTTAGGTCGGATGGCGGAGAGGGGGGGATTCGA
>JAXGSX010000430.1:0-2391 GCA_040775225.1 Kiritimatiellia bacterium
ATGGCCGGCCGCGGCACGGATATCAAGCTGGGGGAAGGCGTGGTCTACCTGCCGCGCGAACTGATCCTGTCGCAGGCCGCCCTGGACCACCATTACGAAAACCGGCGGCTGCGCGAAGTCCTGCGGGAGCGTCCCTGCGGCTTGCATGTCATCGCATCCGAGCGCCACGAATCGCGGCGGATAGACCGGCAGTTGCGCGGACGCTGCGCGCGACAGGGCGATCCCGGCTCCTCGCGTTTTTACGTTTCCCTGGAAGACGACCTGATGCGCCTGTTCGGCTCCGACCGCATCGCCAACATCATGGGCAGGCTGGGGCTGGAGGAAGGCCAGGAATTGCAGCACCCCTGGCTCAACCGCTCGATCGAAACCGCTCAGAAACGGGTGGAGCAGCACAATTATTCCATCCGCAAACGCACGCTGGAATACGACGACGTGATGAACAAGCAGCGGGAAGTGATTTACAGCTTCCGGGGCGAAATCGTGCGCGCGGCGGATGTGCGCGAGCATCTTTACGATCTGGTGGCCGACGTGATCGAATCGCATGCGGCGGAAATTTTTGACGACGACAAGGTGGATCCCGATCTCGCCGCCCGTTTCGCGGAATGGGCCAACGGCGCTTTCCCGCTGGGCATGCGCCCGGAAGAACTGACTGCCGCCGGCGCAGCGAATGCCGAGCAGGCCGCCCGCGCGGTGTATGATCGGGTGCGCCGGGCGTATGAGTTGAAGGCGGAGGTGGAAGACCCCCAGGCCCTGCCGATGATGGAACGGTTCATCCTGCTCCATTCCATTGATACGCTCTGGCAGGAATACCTGCGCAGCATGGATAACCTGCGCCAGGGAGTGGGATTGCGCGCTTACGGCCAGAGCGATCCGCTGGTTGAATACAAGCGCGAAGCGTTTAACATGTTTTCCACCCTCATGGATTCAATCAAGAACGAAGTGGTCATGCGCATGTTCCGTTCGACCACGTCCCTGCCGGCCTACGAGCGGCTGCTGGCCTCGTTGCCGCGCGCGCAGGCGGTGCACCAGTCGCTGCCCGGCCTGGCGGAAGGCGGCTTGACGTCGCGCGCCGCCGGGGGAGGGGCGCCGGGCCGGCGCCCGGCGCGCCCCGCGCCCTTGCCGGTGCAGCGCGCCGAACCCAAGGTGGGGCGCAACGATCCCTGTCCCTGCGGCAGCGGCAAAAAATATAAAAAATGTTGCGGCTCGTGAGTGTTGCTGATGGTGGCCGCGCCGCGGGCGCATGCCGATCATGCACCTACCTTTGGGCAAACTATTTTCTCCGGCGCGGGACGGCGGAGTCAGACCCCGGCGCCCATGGCTCGGCAGCGCCCTGACCGGGTTCGCGCTGTTCGCCGCCTTCCCGCCGCTGGCTTGGGATTGGGCCGGCTGGACGGCGCTGCTCCCGTTGCTGGCGCTCTGTATCCGCTTGCCGCCCGCGGCGGCGGCGCGCCAGGGCTTGCTGGCCGGCGCGATTGCCTGGCTGCTTTCCCTTTTCTGGCTGACACGCGTGTCCTGGGCCGGATGGGCGGCAGTCAGCATGTATTGCGCCGCCTACCTGGCCGCTTTCGCCGCCGCCTCCTCCATGTTATTGCGGCACTGGCGGCGGCCGGATGGCCGGCTCGGGTATATTTTGCCGGCCCTGGGACTGGCGGCGCTATGGGTTTCCCTGGAATTCCTGCGCGCCCGCCTGTTCACGGGTTTTCCATGGAACCTCCTGGCGGTCAGCCAATATGCCCGCCCCGGGTTGCTCCAGGCGGCCGCCTGGGGCGGCGTGTATGCCGTATCGTTCATCATGGCCGCCGCCGCCGCCCTGACGGCCTTGTGCCTGGCCCGGCCGCCGCCGCGCCGGCGCTGGTGGCCGCCAGCCTTGGCCGCCGGCCTGCTGGCCGCCCTGCTGGCCGGATCATACGCGGCGGCGGCGCCGTTCCGCCGGGCGCCGGCAGGCGATGGGCCGGCGCCGCGAATTGCACTGGTGCAGTTGAATATTCCCCAGCAGTTAAAGTGGGATGAAAGCTGGACGGAAGCAATCTACCGGAAACTGGAAAATGCCACCGCGGAATTGCTGAGGCATGCCGCGCCGGACCTGGTGGTCTGGCCGGAAACCGTCATGCCCGATTTCTTCCGCGGCAGCGCCCTGGCGGCGGAGATGTTGTCGCGCCTCTTGACCAACGGGGTGCCGATTGTTGCCGGTTCGATGGACTGGGCGGAGCGTGGCGGACGGGTGCATTATTATAATTCCTCGTTCCTGCTGACCGAGCCGGGCAACCTGGAGCAATATTATGCCAAGCGCCACCTGGTGATGTTCGGCGAATACGTCCCCCTGGAACGCTGGATGTCGTGGTTGCGGCGTTTCACCCCGGTAAACGAAAGTTTTACCCCGGGCGCGGAAGC
>JAXGSX010000431.1:0-2368 GCA_040775225.1 Kiritimatiellia bacterium
AACAGGACTGCGTCATTCTCAGAACAGACGGCTCGGTACGGAGACCTCGCCCTACCATTTCACAAGCATCTGTCGTGGGTAGGGCGAGACCTCCGGGCGAGCCGCCGAGAATGACGCAGCCGTGCGCAAAAAAACAGCGCCCGGATGGGATGGATATTGCTTTAAAACGGGATTTCACCCAGGCGGACATCCGGGTTGCGCTCCTGGAAATAGCGCAGGTTCCATTCGTCCGGAAAGAGGATGGCCGGGCGTTCCCGGCGGTCGCGCGCCACCCGGGCGGCGGTGGGCAATTGCATGCCCGCGAGGGCCGGCCCCGGCCCGACCCAGCGGGTGACGGTCCACGGCGCCGGCTCCAGCCGCGAAGCGGCGCCGTATTCGCTTTCCAGGCGGGACTGGACGATTTCCAGCTGCAATGGGCCAACCGCCCCCAGCACATCCTTGCGGAACTGTCCTTCCAGATGGTAGGATTGCACGACGCCTTCCTGCAGCAATTGCGCCAAGCCCTCGCGGAATCGCTTGAAATTGGCCGGCTCCGGATTTTCCAGGTACGCGAAACATTCCGGCGCGAACCAGGGAATTTCCTCGTATACGATGGCGGGATCCTCGGTCAGCGTGTCGCCGATGGCAAACTGGGCGCTGCCGACAATACCCACCACGTCGCCCGGGAAAGCTTCATCCACCGTCTCGCGCTCGCGGCCGAAAAGCTTGGCGGCATTCGACAGGCGCACGGTTTTCCGGGCGCGCGCCAGTTTGACGCTCATATCGCGTTCGAATTTGCCCGACACCACCCGCACGAAGGCGATCCGGTCGCGGTGCCGCGGGTCCATGTTGGCCTGGATTTTGAAGACAAAGCCTGAAAATGCCGGATGCTCCGGCGGCACCACCCCGTGCCGGGAACGACGTCCAGCCGGCGCCGCGGAGAGTTCCAGAAATCCATCCAGCAGCAATTGCACGCCGAAATTGTTCAAAGCGCTGCCGAAATACACCGGGGTGGTTTTGCCGGCGAGCACCTCCGCCGGATGCAACTGCGCCCCGGCAGCTTCCAGCATGGCCACCTCCTCGCAAACGGCCCGGTGGGTCGGCTCGTCCAGTTGGTCGCGGACCAGCCGATCATGCAGGCCGGCGGTGGATACCGGCGCCCGGCTGGCGCCGCCGGTGGTGCGTTCGTACAAATGCGCCATCCTGGTCTGCCGGTCCCATACGCCCTTGAACTCAAAACCCGTCCCCAACGGCCAGTTCATCGGGTAGGCGGCGATGCCCAGGACGCTCTCCAGTTCATCCAGGAGCGCCAGTGGCTCCAGGGTCGGCCGGTCCATCTTGTTGATGAAGGTGAAAATCGGGACGCCGCGGCGGCGGCAGACTTCGAACAGCTTGCGGGTCTGGGCTTCAATGCCCTTGCCGGCGTCAATCACCATCACCGCCGCATCCACCGCGGTAAGCACGCGGTAAGTATCCTCGGAAAAATCCTTGTGCCCCGGGGTGTCCAGCAGGTTGATGCGGAAATTGTCGTAATCAAACTGAAGCACCGTCGAACTGATCGAGATACCGCGCTTTTTTTCCAATTCCATCCAGTCGGAAGTTGTGGCGCGCTGGTTCTTGCGGGCCTTGACCGACCCGGCCAGGTGCAGCGCGCCGCCGTACAGCAGGAATTTCTCCGTCAGCGTGGTCTTCCCGGCGTCGGGATGCGACACGATGGCGAAGGTGCGGCGGCGGGCGATTTCCCGGCGCGCGGTCCGCGCGATGGCGGCATCGGCGATGTCGGCGGAATCAGTCATGGCATCAGTCGCAAGCATATTGATCGGCTGGCGGTTATGGGGCGGGGAGTATGGCGGTGAAGTCAGCGGACTGTCAATATTTTTATTTGCTAATTTTTATTTGCTAATTGGGCGGAAATATGATTGACCAACTAATCTAATTATCATATTCTATGATTATCTGATTGGAGATATATATGCAAGCAAAAGTTCTAAGTGTTACCGAGGCGGTTAGACACTTCTCTGACTATGTGAACAGGGTGGCCTACCGCCGGGAGGCATTCGTATTGCGGCGGGGCAAGCTGGCACTTGCGGAACTGCGCCCTGTGCCTAGCGCCCGCCGCTTGGGAGATTTGCCGGGAATCATCGCGTCGCTGCCGGCCCTTTCCGAGTCAGACGCGAAGGCCTTCGCCGATGACGTTTGCAAGGCCCGCACGGGCATGCGGCGTGAAGGATTGCGAGACCCATGGGTATCTTGATTGACAGTAACGTGTTGATCGCGCTGGAGCGGAAGGGCTTGGAACTGTCCTCCCGAATCGCCGGACGAGAGCAAGAAGAAGTATTCCTCTCCGTCATCTCGGCCAGCGAGTTGCTGCATGGTGTCAATCGTGCCG
>JAXGSX010000432.1:0-2365 GCA_040775225.1 Kiritimatiellia bacterium
TGCAAGCAAAACCGCGGAAGATCGGGCAGCCCGTCCCGCAGCGGATGGAGTCTTGCCCGGACGGCCAATTCCCCGCCGGCGCCAACGGTATAACTTATTCCGCAGCGGAAAACCGGCCGCGCGGACGGCGCCGCCAGAATCCAATCCGCTTCCAGCAGCGGACAACCGGCCGTGTTTCGCTTGAGGTGCATTTCCGCGCAGCGCGCCTGCAGGCGGTCGTAACCGGCTTCGCGCCATTCCGCGGCAATTTTCCGGGGCCGTTCAACCTGCCGCCATCCCGGCCAATCATGGACGCCGCGCACCAGCCCGCCGTCGTTGTCCGTGGGCGCCCGCCAGAGGCAGACTTGCGGCCCTTCCACCAGCAATGGCCGGCCGTTGGCCAACCACTGGCGCAGCCGCCCGGTGCGGAGTTCGAATTCCATCTCAAATTTTTTCCCGGTAAGCCGCAGGGCGCCGGATGTCCGGCGCATTTGCCAGTCCGGCGCCCTGGCTAGGCGCGCGGCGGCGTGCGGCTGCTGAACGGCCCGGGGCAGGGCAAACTGGGCGGAGGCGATTTCATGGCCGGCAGGCGCCCAGGGCGCTTTGTCAACCAACCGCAGCGAAAGGTTTAGCCAGCAATCTTCACCCGGCCGGCCGGGGGGAATGCGCAGCGGCAGGCGGATCAACTCGCGCCGGCCCGGCCGGGCCGTGAGGGGGCCGGTTTCGCCTGAGATGCTTTTCCCGGAAGGCCGCCAGACCGTCCAGCGGCAGCAGATATCCGACAAATCCGAGCAATGGCGCAGGTTGCGGACGGCTACCGTTCCGGCGCGCAAATCGGCCGCGGCGATGGATACCGGCGCGTAAACCTGTTTGAGTTCCAGCAGGGCGGGATGGGGCCGGCGGTCGGGATCCACCAGGCCGTCGAGGCAGAAATTGCCGTCGTTGGGAATATCGCCGAAATCGCCGCCGAAAGCGAATCCGGCCCGCTGCCGCCCGGTGCGGATACGCACGCCATGGTCGCACCACTCCCAGACGCAGCCGCCCAGCAGGCGTTTGTGCCGCCGGAAAAGCTGGAGGTATTCCCGCAATCCGCCCGGGCCATTGCCCATGGCATGCGCATATTCACACAGGAAAAACGGACGGGGATCGGCGCGGCGGGCTTCCTGGCGCAAACGCTTAAGTTCGGGGTACATGACGCTGACGATGTCCACCACCGGGGCCGCGCCGGCGCGCTCGTAATGAATCGGCCGGGTGCGGTCCCGGCGCCGGATCCACGCGGCCATGGCGTCGTGGTTGGGGCCGTAGCCGGCTTCGTTGCCCAGGGACCAGATGATGACGGAGGGATGGTTTTTGTCGCGCTCAACCATGCGCGCGGCGCGGTCAATGAAAGCCCGGCGCCACGCCGGCCAGCACGGCGGAATATCCGGCGGCTGGTAGCCGAAGCCATGGGTTTCCAGGTCCGCCTCGTCAATCACGTATAAGCCGAACCTGTCGCATAACTCATACCAGTACGGGTCGTTCGGGTAATGCGAAGTGCGGACGGTGTTGATGTTGTGCTGTTTCATCAGCAATACATCGCGCAGCATGTCGGCCCGCGTGACCGCCGGGCCGCGGTCCGGATGAAACTCATGGCGGTTGACGCCCAGCAGTTTGACCGGCGCGCCGTTGATCAAAAGTTGGCCGCCGGCGGTTTGCACGTCGCGGAATCCCACGCCGATGCGCACGGCTTCCAGCGGCGCGCCATTGGCATCGGCAAGCTCGCAGATCAGGCGGTACATATGGGGCGTCTCCGCCGTCCATGGCTGCGGCTTGGCGATCGGCGCCGACCAGCGCCGCCAGTTGCCGGCGCCCGGCGCCGGCGCCGGGGTATCCAAACGCCAGACCTCGCCGCCGCCGGCATTCAGCAACCAGGCGCGCAGACGGGCGGGCGTTTTGGGAGGCGGCGCGCCCGGCGGCGCCGGTTCCCGGCGCAGCCGCAGCGCCAGGCGGAGACTGGCATCCCGGTAGGACTTGTCAAACACCGTCCGCACGCATACATCGCCCAGTTGCAGCGCCGGCCGCGATAGCAGACTTACCCCGCGGATGATCCCGCTCCAGCGCCACATGTCCTGGTCTTCCAGGTAACTGGCCGCGGACCATTTATAAACCCGGACCGCCAGCGTGTTTTCGCCATGTTTCAGGGTCGCGGTGATATCGAATTCCGCCGGCATGCGGCTTCCCTGGCTGTAGCCAATTTCCCGGCCGTTCACCCAGACCTCGAAGGCCGAGTTCACGCCGTCGAAGTACAGGTAAACCCGCCGCGTCCGCCAGTCAGCCGGCAATACAAAACGACGACGGTACAATCCGACGGGATTCCGGTCGGGCAGATGCGGCGGATCCAAGGGAA
>JAXGSX010000433.1:0-2356 GCA_040775225.1 Kiritimatiellia bacterium
GCTGAACCTGAATGGCGCCATCAACATCTCCATGGGCACCTTGAGCAAGGCGCTGGGATCTTACGGCGGGTTTTGCGCATGCTCCGCCGGCATGCGCAAACTGCTGATCAACCGCGCGCGCGCGCTGATTTTCAGCACCGCGCCGCCGCCGCCGGCGGCGGGGGCGGCCCTGGCGGCCCTGGACTTCCTGGCCGCGCATCCCAGCGCCGGCCGGGAGCTGCTCGCGCGCGCCGCCGGATTCCGCGAACGCCTGCAAACGGCCGGCTTCAATACCGGCGGCTCGAACAGCCAAATTGTGCCGGTAATTCTCGGCGATAACCGGCGCGCCCTGGACGCCGCCTCCGCCTTGCGGCGACTGGGAATCCTGGCGCCGGCCATCCGGCCGCCAACCGTGCCCGCCGGCTCCGCGCGGATTCGCTTCAGCGTCACCCTCGCACATACGCCCGCCGACCTGGAACAGGCCGCCGGCGCCCTGGCGTCAATTGTCCGACCGGCTTGATTGATTCCCAGGGCGCTATGCCGCCGGGCGCAACCCGGAACAACGGATGCGGGCGCGGATGCTCGATCATGCGCCAACGGGCCAGCCACCGCGGATTCCGCACCCGCAGTTTCCGGATTAGATGCGCCCATTCATAGGTCAATTGTCCCCGGCTGACCGGCAGCGTTCCCGGCATAACGCCCGGCCCGATTTTGCCGGCATCGAACCGATACCCCCGGCGCACCGCTTCCGCCTGGATCGCCCGCAGGTAAGCCGCAATGCATTGGAGCGGCACACCCGATTCACGGAAACGCCGCAACTGGGGATGGCGCGTATAGCCGCGGGTCCGCCCGGCCAGCACGGCCTGCGCCAGCAAGCCTTCGCGCCATACCGCCGTCAATCCCTTCTGATCGAGATACCCCGGATGCAATGACCAAAGACGCATATTGTTTACCTCCAGTGGCCGGATCAAATCAATTCCAGTTGCGCCGACTGCGGCGCCAGCGGCGCCGCTCGCATGCCGGCCGGCGGATAAGGCTGCAGCAGCCGCCCGGGATCGGAAGTTTCCGGATCTAGCCAGGCCGGCCAGGACTCCGGCGGCATAATCGCCGGCATGCGGTCATGCAAGGGGAGTACGACGGCGTTGGCCGGCACGGTCAAAATAGTGCAACTGCGCAGTTCGCCGCCTTCCCGGTCATGCTCAATCTCCCACAAACCGGCAAACACCATCGGCGCATCCGGCAGATCAATGAAATACGGCAGGCGGCGGCCGCCGGACTTCCGCCATTCGTAAAAGCCATCGGCGGGAATCAGACAACGGCGGCGGCGGAAAGCGCTGCGAAATGACGGTTTCACCGCGGCCGTCTCGGCCCGCGCGTTGAACAGCAGTCCGCCCGCGGACGGTTTCAAGGTCCAAGGCGGAGCAAAACCCCAGCGCAGCCATGCGAATGCGGGGCGGGCGGCCGGCGGATCGCGCACCGCCGCGCAAACCGGCATGGAGGGCGAAATATTGCGGCGCGGCTCGAAATCCGCCGGCGGAGCAGCATCCAGCAACTCCGCCAGGATTTTCGGGATTTTTGAGCAGGCAAATCTTCCGCACATGGCCGCACTCCTGAAAGCGCACCCCCACCGCGCACCGCCGGTCAGCCCGCCGCCGCCCGGGGCAATTCGTCCCAGCGCGTGGTGTAGCGCGGACTGCGCATGTCCGCGCGCATGGACCAAGTCCGCGCAATCCCCTGGGCGGCAAAAGCTACGGTATCGCGGCCCAACTCACAGTTCAACCGGTCTACGGCCTCCATCAACGCCCGGTCGCGCTCCGGATGCGCGGGCGATACGAACAAGTCGCCCTGGACGGCCCGGCTGTCCTGCAGGTCCAGCAGGATCACGCCCGCCTTTTTGTACAAGTAACCCCGGCGGTAGATGCGCCGCAAGCCGGACAATGCCGCGCCGATGATGGCGCCGGTATGGGCGGCCGGGACGGGAAATTCCGCCGACCAGGCATTGGCATACTGCGCGGCGCCGGCGTTAAAACCGTCGGTCCGCAGGTACACATAAACGCCGCCGGCGGCGCTGCCCTGCGCGCGCAGTTTTTCCGCGGCGCGCGCGGCATAACAGGCAACCGCTTCTTCCAAATCGCCCAGGTACTCCACGCGGCGCCCGAATGAACGGGAAACCGATATGTTTTTTTTAGGCGGCGGCGCGTCTTCCAGTTCAATGCAGACTTCGCCGCGCAATTCCCGCGCCAGTTTTTCAAGCACAATGGAAAACCGCCGGCGGAGCATGCCCGGGTCGGCATCGCGAAGCTGCCCGGCCGTGCGGATGCCCAGCCGGCGCAACCGCGTCCCCCACCCGTCCGACACGCCCCAGACTTCCTCGACC
>JAXGSX010000434.1:0-2338 GCA_040775225.1 Kiritimatiellia bacterium
CGCGCTGCAAAACGGCGATATCGTTTTGATGCACTACGGGCACGCCGCGAGCCACGCGGGGATTTATCTGGACAATTATCTGTGGCAGTCGCTGGCCGGCGCGGGCGTATGCAGAATACACATAACCGACCGCGCCCAGCGCCGCGGTATGCGCTATTACTACCGTGTGGAGGTTAGACAATGAGCTGGTCAATAATTTCCGGCGCTTTATCCGGCGGAATCACCGGCGCGATTTACGGCGCGGAGATAGCCAACGTCTACGGCGCGATTATTGGCTTTGTCGTGGGCGCGGTTGTGGGCGGAGTAATGGGCTGGGGCGCGGAAGCCATCGCGCGCTCCAATGCCGATTATCCGGGCGTGCCCATACAAAATCTGATACTTCCGGGAAACACCATCGGCTCCGTGGTTACCGATATCTGCGGCACGGTCAAGATTTCCGGCCAGTTTTTGATTTATGGCGATGAGAAAGTTCTGCCGGTAACTACCGAAGGCGGCGGCGGCAAGGGCGGCGGCAGTCAGAGCGTGACTACCGGCTATATGTATTATATGAGTTGGGCACAGGGAATCTGCCGCGGCCCGGTGGACACGCTGTTCGCGATATACGGCGATAATGATGAAGTCCTTTGGCAGGGGGAATTATCGCGGCCGGAATCGGGCGGAAAAGCAACGATTTCCCTGGGCTTCCGCGGTTCGATTGATTTTTATTTCGGCACGGACGACCAGACCTACAACACCACCGTGGCCGGTCTGGTGGGCGATGCCACGCTCACGCCGCCGTGGCGCGGCCTGTGTTACGCCGTGTTTAAGAATTTTTATATCGGCGGTTATAACCGCGCTCCCGCGGTGAAGTTCATCGTCCGGCGCGTGCCGGAAATTGCCGCCCTGCCGTCCGACGCTGTTGTGGGCGATTATGATTATAATTTTGCCCATGCGCTATATTATGTCCTTAACACTCTCGCCGGGTTACCGGCCACGTGGCTCGATGCCGATTCCTTTGCCGCTTCCGCCGCCGCGCTGGCCGCGGACGGACTGGGCGGAAGCATCTGCTTTGACCAGCACCAGGAGGCGCTGAGCTACATCAACGGGATTATTAACCACATCGGCGGGATTATCCGCTACGGTTCTGATGGGAAATTTCATTTCGCGCTGATCCGCGGCGATTACGATGTGGATGAACTGCCCGAAATTGATGAGGACGCGGTGCTCGAGCCGCCGTCTTTTTCGCGCCCCGCGTGGCTCGACACCAAAAACGAGGTCAAAGTGCAGTACTCGCTCATAAATGAGCGCGAGGCCATAATTGACGGCGTGAAATTTGACGGCACGATTGTCACCGTTGGCGTGGGCAAAGATTATGCGACGCTGGCCGCCGCCCTCACCGCCGGGGAGGCGGCGGGCGGCGATTGGCTCTATCTGCTCGACCCGGGCACACATAATTTATTGGCAGATTTTGGTGGTTATACATATGTTTTGTCGCACCATAACGCCTATCTGCGCGGCATGGGTGCGTGGGCCAACCAGACGATCATCATTGGGAGAATACAAATACGAAATAATCTCCTGCTGTTTTTGGAAAATTTATGGCTTTATCATATCGATAATGCTGTCGAGGGTAATGTGCGATGGGGTGGAGGTGGAGGAAAACTTATTGCCAACAAAGCTGTCATCGGCTGGCCGGGATTTGTTACAGCTTCTACTAATTCTACTCCGTTGATGATTAGTGATTACAATGCCGTCATGGATATATCTTATTGCGCAATTTATGCCGGTGTACGTACATCAGGTGGTTATTTATATGATTGCCATCTCAATACATCATTATTGTCAACCGACCGTGCGAAAATTTCCATATCGAGATCAATGTACAACGGTATTTATGCCGGCGACTGGCTGAATTTTGTGGAGGGGGGATTAGGCTCTTTTACCGGCGATTATGCCGAATTCGACTGCACGTTAAACACGTTGGGCGGCGTGCGCGGCCCGATTTTCGGCGACTTCCGCATTGTAGTAATTGATGAGCCGATCAACATCAAGCAGTCCACGGCGGACCCGCCCGCGGTTGATCCCGGCAATCAGGCCCTGCAGGGACGCGTCGTATCACAGACAATCAACATGCCGTATTTTACAAACAATGAAAACGCCGTGTGGGCAGGGCATCAGGCCCTGCGCGGCATTTGCTACCCCTTCGCGTCGGTCAGTTTCCCGGCGAACCGGCGGGCGTTCCGCTACGAGCCGGGCGATGTCTGCCTGTTCAGCTGGGCGGATTACGGAATTTCCAAAATGGTATTGCGCATTCTGGCGATAACGGAAGACGGGCCGGAAAGCGAGGTGATTAATATCA
>JAXGSX010000435.1:0-2332 GCA_040775225.1 Kiritimatiellia bacterium
CCTACGACCCCGAAATCAAGGCGCGCCAGATAACGCGTGACAATCGCGTGCCGCCGCATACCATGGTTTTTTCGGATTTGAACATGACCAGGGAAGTGTTCGAGAACTTGATCAGCAACGCCATCAAGTACGGACGCGCCGGCGGGGCGATCGCCATTGACGCACGGCCCAAACCGGACGGCATGGTGGAATTCTGCATCCGGAACGACGGCGAAGGCATACCCGCTGACAAGCTGGGCCTGTTGTTCCGCAAATTCTCACGGCTGGAAACCGGCCGCACCGCCCGGCGCCAGAAGGGCACCGGCCTGGGTCTTTTTATTACGCGCAACATTGTAGAAGCGCACGGCGGCAGCATTGCGGCGGAATCCGTCCCGGACCAGTGGACAACCTTCCGTTTCACGCTGCCGGCGGCGCGGGCCATTACAGAAAACGACAAGGAGCACTCCGATCATGCCTAATCCCACAGACCGCTTAACGGAACTGCGAAAGGATGCGGTTTTCCGTTTGTTCAACACCAAGTTCAAGGCGCGCATGCGCATCACGGCGGGTTCGGCCACCTGCGAAAACGCCGCCGGCGCCGCGGCGGTTCACCAGCGCTTCGCGGAACTGATCCAGCAGCATGGCTGCGGCGATGAAGTGGTGCTCGGCCGCGTGGGCTGCGCCGGCCGGTGCGACATGGAACCCGTCGTTACCGTGGTGCCCTTCCGCGAAACACCCGTAAAATACATCCACATGACGCCCGCCAAGGTGGAGGAAGTGTTCGAAACTCATATCCGCGGCGGGCGGATCGTCGAAAAATACACCATGCGCAACCTGCTGGGCATCCGCAACGCCAAGCGCGTGCTGACGCTGTGCGGCGGTTCGCATTGCATGAAAAACCATTCCATGGAGGTCGAAAAGGCTTTTTCCGCGGCGCTGGAACGCCACGGCCTCGAAAAATCCGTGGTCATCACCCGCTCCGCCTGCCAGGGGCTTTGCGAACACGGCCCGATCGCCTACGTTTACCCGGACGGCGTAACCTACCATCGGTTGACCCCCGCCATTGCCGAGCGCATTGTCGCGGAACATTTCGTCAAGGAACGCGTGGTGGCCGAGCATACCTGGACCGACAACCGGCTGGCCAACCGCTTTTTCCCGATTTTCGGCGATGTGCATTTCTTCGGCAAGCAATTGCGCCTGACCCTGCGCAATTGCGGCATCATTGACCCCGAAAGCCTGGATGAATACCTGGCGGTGCGCGGCTACGAAGCCATCGCGCATGTTATGGCCAAAATGCAGTCCGGCGAGGTAGTGGACGCCCTCATCCGTTCCGGGCTGCGCGGACGCGGCGGCGGCGGATATCCCACCGGCCTGAAATGGAAAATGGGGGCGGCGTCCAAGAGCGACCAGAAATTCATCATTTGCAATGCCGACGAAGGCGACCCGGGGGCGTTCATGGACCGCAGCACCATTGAGGGCGATCCGCACACCATCATCGAAGGGATGCTGATCGGCGCCCGCGCCATCGGAGCCACCCGCGGATTTATCTACATCCGGGCCGAGTATCCCCTGGCCATCCAGCGGCTGGAACGGGCGCTGGCGGACGCGCGCGCCGCCGGACTGCTGGGCAAAAACATCCTGGGCACGGACTGGGATTTCGATATCACCCTCCGCCTGGGCGCCGGCGCGTTCGTTTGCGGGGAGGAAACCGCGCTGATCAAGTCCATCGAAGGCGAACGCGGCATGCCCCGCCCGCGGCCGCCGTATCCGACCGAGTCCGGCTTGTGGGGCAAGCCCACGGTGATCAACAACGTGGAGACTTTCGCCAATATCCCCGTCATCATCCTGGACGGGCCGGAGTGGTTCAACACCATCGGCACGGATAAGAGCAAGGGCACCAAGGTTTTCGCCCTCACCGGCGACGTGAACAACGTGGGCCTCGTGGAAGTGCCCATGGGCACCACCCTGGGAACCATCGTCTATGACATCGGCGGCGGTATCCCCAAGGGCAAGAAGTTCAAGGCCGCCCAACTGGGTGGTCCTTCGGGAGGCTGCATCCCCATCCAGCACTTGAACGCCCCGGTGGACTACGAGAAGGTGGCGGAGCTGGGGGCCATCATGGGCTCCGGCGGTTTGATCGTCATGAACGAAGATTCCTGCGCCGTGGATATGGCCCGGTTCTTCATGGATTTCTGCCAGGACGAATCCTGCGGGAAGTGCACCCCCTGCCGTGAAGGCACGAAGCGGATGCTGGAGATCCTGACGAACATCTGCAACGGGAAAGGCAAGGAAGGGGACATCGAGCTTCTCGAGGAAATGGCCGCCATCATCAAGGACGCCTCTCTGTGCGGCC
>JAXGSX010000436.1:0-2330 GCA_040775225.1 Kiritimatiellia bacterium
CCGCAGCGCCTGCCGCAGGATCAGCAGCAGCAGCGCCACATCCAGCAACCCGAACAGGAAGGGAATCAGCCGCGCGCCGCATTCCGTCCGGGGCAGCCAGCGGATGAAGGGCGCGGCCAGATATGATTCCAGCGGGAACCGGTAAGGCTGGGACATGACCAGCAGGTGCGGCCGGCCCGCGGCAATGTGCTTGGCCATGAGAAATTCGATGGCCTCATCGGAAGTGACCGGCGCATGCCGGATGCTGATGGAGAAAAAAACCAGCCGGAGCGCCAGGGCGCCCAGGGCGAGCAGCATGCAAGCGCCGACAAGTGTTTTGCGTTTGGAAGGATATCGCATGACACGGGGTTCAGGGTTCGGGGGCGGTGTTCAGTGTTGCCAGTTTCAACGGTTGTTTGAGGTTGGAGGCCATCCGTGGTCATGTGAAATCGGTATCGAAATCGATCCCGATAGTGATTCCGCCCCCGACGTTGTATTTTTGCTTTATTACCTACGGGATGCTAATGACATTATTTTGAAATTTGTTCATCCAGATATTCCGCCAGGGCTTCCTGCCAGGATCGGATGGGGTAATCCAATACCGCCTGGATACGGCTCAGTTCAAACCGCGAATTCAATGGCCGCGCCGCCCGCGCCGGGAATTCTCCGGTGCGGCATGGTATGAGCGGGTTGGGCAGCTTGCAATGATCCATGACGAAGCGCGCGACGTCAAAGCGCGAGGAATATCCTGCATTGGCGAAATGATACAGTCCCGTGCATTGCCGGTCCAGCAGTTGGACAATGGCGCGGCTCATGTCGCGCGTCCAGGTCGGCGCGCCGACCTGGTCGTCAACAATCTTCAAAGGCGCGCCGGCCCGCGCCCGTTCCAGGATCTTGGCGATAAAATTCGCGCCATGCCCCCCGTAACTCCATTGGACGCGCATGGTCAAGTATTGACAGCCGCTTTGCCGTAAGGCTTGTTCCCCGGCAATTTTCGTCCGGCCGTAAACGCTGAGCGGGCGGGGCGGGTCGTCTTCGCGCCAGGGCCGCGTCCCCTGGCCGTCAAAAACAAAGTCCGTGGAAATATGGACGACCAACATATTCCGCCGGCGGGCAGCCGCCGCCAGGTGTGCCACGGCGCGGGCGTTGACCGCTTCCGCGCTCTCCGGGTGATCCTCGGCGCCGTCAACATTGGTGAAGGCGGCGCAATTGACAACGATTTCGGCGCCGTCCAAGGCCTTTTCCATCTGCGCGGTTCGGGTAATATCGCACTCGGGCAAATCCCAGGCATGAACCTGATGGCCGGCGGCGGCCAGCGCGGGCGCCAGGTCGGAACCCAGCATGCCGCGGCCTCCGAGGATGGCGATGGATTTGCCATGCCGTGAGTCCGGCCGGCGGTTCGCCACCTTGTCCAAGGCGGCGCCGCGGTGATGATTGCCGTTCGATGGGATGTAAATGGCAGACATGATTTATTTCCCTTGTTCCGTGTCCGTTACGCCGATTTCCAGTTGGGTGATCGTCCAGTTGCGGTGCGGACGCGTCTCGCTGATTTCCAGGCGCAAGGCGCCGGCATTGACCGCGGGACCGATGATGGTTTGGCGCGGTTCGATCCCGTAAACGGGGTGGCCGTTGCGCATGGCGAATTTATCGTAAGCCGCCGGCAGATTGGTTGCGGCGACTTGCCAGCCTTCAGGGGTGCGCGCCATCACTTTCAACCCGCCGGCATGGTCCAAATGGTAACGTCCGTAATGCAGGATCAGACGATTAACCGGGTAAATCCCCGGCAACTCCACCTGCACCCACATGCCGGTTTGCTGGCCGGCGCGGGTGGTCCAGCGCGATTGGCAATCGCCGTCGGTCAGCTTGTGCAGGTCGGCCTGGCCGTGGCTGGCGCCGGCCTTGATCAGTTCCGCCGGCAGCCGGCGCGATTTCCCGTACACCGCGCCATCCTGAAAATCATGGTAAATCATGAAATCGCCCAGGTTGGTTTTTTGGCAGGCGACATCCATGATCCGCAGATGTTCTTCGAATTTCTGCGGGGTGAGAAAACGCGTATAGCCGGTCAGAACATAGGCGACATTGCTGGAGGCATCCACGGTTTCCTTGTAAGGCACGGGCCAGTCCGGGAAACGTTCGTTGACGGATTGGCTGCATAGGATTTTACTGCCGGCGATGAAATTGATCCGGTATGCCGTCCAGTAAGCCGCGACACAATGCCGGATGCCCCGGTCCTGGAGGAAGGCGATGGCGGGGCGGAGGTCGGGGGCGGAGACATGGCGGACGGCGAAATCCGGCTCCCGCCAGGCGCGCATCAGGCGCAGGCCGGCGTACAGGTTGTATCCGATCAGCGC
>JAXGSX010000437.1:0-2314 GCA_040775225.1 Kiritimatiellia bacterium
AATCCTGCTGGCCCGGCTGGGCGCCGTCATGCGGGAAGTGGCGCCGGATATTTTGCTGACGCTTTCGCCGGCAGACTACATGGAAGACCACCAGAACGCCTCGCGGCTGGCGGTGGCTGCCGTTTTTTTCCGCAATATCAGGAACTATTCCACGATTCCGCTGCGGGGGCCGGTGTTTCAGCCGGTGACGGTTTACCACGCCCAGCCGTATGGCAACCGCGACCAGTTGGGGCAGGTTGTGCGGCCGGCGCAATTTGTGGACATTGGCGGAGTCATGGAGGAAAAGACCGCCATGCTGGCCTGCCACCGCAGCCAGAAGGAATGGCTGGACGTCAGCCAGGGCCTGGATTCCTATCTCAAGGCGATGCAGGATTTTGCCGGCGAAGTGGGCGCCATGTCCGGCCGGTATTCTTACGCCGAAGGCTGGCGCCGGCATCATCATCTCGGCTTCTGCGCGCCGGAGGCAGATCCGCTGGCCGCGCTGTTAGGTTCATAGCCTTGCCGGGGCCGGGCGCAGACCATTACGGCCCCCGCCGTATTATTTCCGGCCGTGTTGTTCGGCCGCCTGCACGGTGTTGGCGAGGAGCATCGTGATCGTCATGGGGCCGACGCCGCCGGGCACGGGCGTGATCAGGCTGGCCTTGCGGCTGACCGGCTCGAAATCCACATCGCCCACCAGGCGGTAGCCGCTTTTTTTGGCGGCATCCAGGATGCGGTTGACGCCCACATCAATCACCACCGCGCCGTCGCGCACCATGTCGGCGGTCAGGGTGTTGGGCCGGCCGGCGGCGGCAATGACGACGTCCGCCTGCCGGGTGAACCGGGCAATATCCGGCGTTGCAGTATGGCACACCGTGACGGTGGCATTGGCCTGCGGGCTTTTGCGCATCAGCAGGTTGGCGAGCGGCTTGCCGACGATATTGCTGCGGCCGATCACCACGGCGTGTTTCCCAGGCAGTTCCACCCCGGCACGCGCCAGCATCTGCATGACCGCATGGGGAGTGCAGGGCAGGAATGTCGGCTGCCCCAGCAGCATCCGCCCCACGCTGACCGGGTGAAAGCCGTCCACATCCTTATCCGGATAAATCGCCAGCAGGACCGCCGCTTCATCCATGTGGCGCGGCAGAGGCAACTGCACCAGGATGCCATGCACCCGGGGGTTGGCGTTCAACCGGGCGATTAATTCCAGCAGGGCGGGTTGCGGAGTATCGGCCGGCAAGCGGTGATCGAGCGAGAAAATGCCGATTTCCGCGCAAGCGCGCTCCTTGGCGGTGACGTAGGATTGGGATGCCGGGTCTTCCCCCACCAGCACCACGGCCAACCCCGGGGTGATGTTCTTTTGCCGGAGATTCTGGATTTTTTCCCGGAGATCGGCGCGGATGGACGCGGCGATCTGTTTCCCATCAATGATTTGTGCCATGGCGATGCTCCATTGTTGCCGGCCGCGGAGGGTTGCGGCGCATTGGCTTTCAACTTAGCACATTCGCTTGCCGATTCACAAGTTTGTATTTGAACTCTGCCCTAAAAGACCGTTGACATGCCGCGCTGCATGCAATAATTTACACTGAAGTTTGCATTGGTTCGCCGGCGGGTATGCGGCGCTGATTCGCGCATCTTCCGATCAACTTAAAATACCATGCCTGATTCCAATGTTTTATTACAGCAGCCCGCGCCGGGCAGCCGCCAGGCGCAGTATTGCGGCGATGTGGCCGAGTTTCGATTGCGTCTGGATGCCCCCGCCGCCGGGCAGGCCTGGCTGCGCACTAACCTGGGCCGGGATGCCCTGCGCCGCCGTGAAATCCTCCAGGAAACCCGCCACCGGCGCAAACGCCAGGCGCGCGATTGGCGGGATATCCCCATGCTGCCTGACGGCGCCGGGGGCTGGCGGCTGACGCTGCCCTTGCTGGAGCCGGGGCATTTTGAAGCCAAGGCCTATTTCCTGCCCGCCGGCGGCGCGGAACCGCTGTGGCCGCCGGGGGGGAATGTATCCATCAACGTGCACCCGGCGCAAGCGGCGGGCGCGAATTTGATCTACAATGCGTTTGTCCGCCAGTTTGGCCACCCGCCCGACCCGGATGCCATCGTGCCGCGTCCGGAGCAGGCGCGTCTGGCGCAGGCCGGTTACACCATCCTTCCGCCTTCGGGGACGTTCCGGGATTTGATCCGGGAGTTGGATTTCATCATCGGCCGGCTGGGTTCCCGCATCCTGTTGCTGCTGCCGATCCACCCCGCGCCGACGGTGTATGGCCGCATGGGCATGTATGGGAGCCCGTACGCCGCTTTGGATTTTTTCGAAGTTGACCCGGCCCTGGCT
>JAXGSX010000438.1:0-2309 GCA_040775225.1 Kiritimatiellia bacterium
GAGCGGCATCTCTGGGAAAGCACGGACATCGAATCCGCCTGGCGCCGGTATTTCCAACTGATCGGCGACATGGCCGACACGCGCCTTTTCGATGTTGTCTCGCACCTGGACCTGCCGAAAAAATTCGGGTTCCGTCCATTGGAAACCGCCGTGCGCGCCATGGCGGCGCCGGCGCTGGACCGCATCCGCGCGGCAGGCATGGCGGTTGAAATCAACACCGCCGGACTGCGCAAGCCGGCGGGGGAAATGTATCCCGCGCCCTACCTGCTGGAGATGGCGCGCGCGCGCGATATTCCGATTTGTTTCGGTTCCGACGCGCACACGCCCGCGGAAGTGGGATACGCCTTCCCCGCCGCGCTGGCGGCGGCGCGCGCTGCCGGTTACCGCGCCGCCGTCCGCTTCCAGGCGCGGCGCCAGATTGCATACGCCCTGCCGGAATGATGCCGCAGGATGGAATCCACCCCGATGAACGACCGCGAATCAACGCCCATTCAATGGATCATTGAAAACAAGCGCGACGGCCGGGAATTGCCGGAATCGGAAATACGGCGGATTATCCGGGAATATGCCGCTGGCGCCGTGCCGGATTACCAGATGTCGGCCTTGGCAATGGCCATCTACTTCCGCGGCATGACGCCCGCGGAAACGGCGGCGCTGACGGCCGGCATGCAGCAGACCGGCGTCACCATGGATTTTTCCGATCTGCCGGCGCCGAAAATAGACAAACACTCCACCGGCGGCGTTGGCGACAAGATTTCGCTTATCCTGGCCCCCTTGGCGGCGGCGGCCGGGCTGATTGTGCCCATGATCGCCGGGCGCGGCTTGGGCGCCACTGGCGGCACGATTGACAAACTGGAATCCATCCCCGGTTACCGCGCCAACCTGGACGCCGCGGAATTTAAAAATGTATTGCGCCAGTGCGGCTGTTCCATCACCGGCCAATCCGAGGCCATCGCGCCGGCCGACAAGCGTCTCTACGCCCTGCGCGACGTCACCGGCACGGTGCCGTCCATCCCGCTGATCGTCGCCAGCATCCTCAGCAAGAAACTGGCTGCCGGCCTGGACGGACTGGTGCTGGACGTCAAGTGGGGCCGGGGCGCGTTCATGACGGATTACGCCTCCGCCCGCCAACTGGCGGAAAGGTTGACGGAGACGGCCCGCGCGCTCGGCCTGCCCTGCCGCGCGCTTTTAACCGACATGAACCAGCCGCTGGGACGCGCGGCCGGCAACGCTCCGGAAGTGGCGGAAGCCGCGGAAGTTTTGCTGGGACGGGGGCCGAAAGACGTACGGCAACTGACCATCGAATTATGCGCGCGCATGTTGTGCCTGGGCGCCATCTTTAACGATGTGGCAGCGGCGCGTGAGCGCGCGGCGGCGTTGCTGGACTCCGGCGCCGCTTGGGACAAATTCCTGCGCATGGTGGAATTGCACGGCGGCAATCCGCGTGTTTTCAAAGACGGCCCCGGCGCGCCGGCATTGCCCCCGGCGGCGGCGCGGCAAATCATCGCCGCGCCGCGGGCTGGTTACGTCGCCGGCGTGCATGCCGGGCTGATCGGCAAGGCCTGCGTGGCGCTCGGCGCCGGCCGGACGCGTGTCACGGACACGGTGGATTCGGCCGCGGGGATCACGGAATTGAAAAAAATTGGCGAAGCGGTGGCAGCCGGCGAGCCGCTGGCAGTGCTCCATGCATCCCACCAGGCCCGGTTGGACGCCGCGGCGCCGCTGGCCGCACAGGCTTTTGAACTGGCGGAATCGCCGCCCAAGCGGCCGGACTTGATCAATGACTGGATATAGATGAGCGATAATATGCATGACAATCCGCACCATTTCATAGCCAAAGCCTTCCCCAGCGCGCGGCCGCGGGCGGCGCTGATCCTGGGTTCCGGCTGGGGCGAAGCGGCCGGCATTTTCACCTTGCGCGGCGAAATATCCTACCGCGACATTCCCGGCCTCGGCGCCGCCACCGTGCGCGGCCATGCGGGCCGGCTGGCCTGGGGCGAATGCGCGGGCGTGGAAACGCTGATTTTTAAAGGCCGGCGGCACTGGTACGAAAACGCCGGCTGGGACCCGGTCTTGCTGCCCGTGCGCATCTGCCGGCAGATGGGCGTTGAACGGATCGTGTTGACCAATGCCGCCGGCGGGTTGCGTGCCGATCTCGCACCCGGTTCGCTGATGGTGCTGTCAGACCATATCAACGCCATGGGCGCCAATCCGCTCGCCGCCCGCCGGCCGGAGGAATCGGGCGAATTTTTCACCGATCAAACTGCCGTGTATGATCCGCGCCTGCGCGCCATCGCCATGGAAACCGC
>JAXGSX010000439.1:0-2305 GCA_040775225.1 Kiritimatiellia bacterium
GCGGAAGGCGCACTCCCCGGATCCGCCGCGCCGGCGCCGCCGGTGCAAGGCGGCGATTTTCGGCAGAGGTTCCGGCATGAATTTCTGCCCGCCGAACCCGGGATGCACGGTCATGCACAAGACTTCATCCACCAGCGGCAGAAATTCAAACAACGCCTCCGCCGGGGTTTCCGGATTGATGGCCAGTCCCGGGTGGGCGCCCAGGGCGCGGATGGCGCGCAGGGCGGCGGGTATGTCGCCCCGCGCTTCCACGTGAATCGAGAGCGTATGTGCGCCGGCTTCGATAAACCGGCGCAGATAATTCTCCGGCTGGATCATCATCAGGTGGACATGCATGGGAATGGCCGCCGCCCGGGCGGCCATTTTCACCACGTCGGAATTCATGCTCAGGTTCGGCACGAAATTGGCGTCCATGATATCCATGTGCAGGGCGTCGGCGCCGGCGGCTTCGGCGGCGCGCGCGGATTCGCGCAACGCGCCGAAATCGCCCGCCAGCAGCGAGGGGCATATCCATGGTTCAAGTTTCATGCTGGTCTGAATCGCCGGGTTCACTTTTGATAATCAGCCGGGCATTATATGCTTCCGCGCCGCCAACGTCAATGCCGCGGTGAAAAATATGCGAATGAACTTGACATGCCCTTTGGCGGCGTTTACGTTGCCCCTTTTTAACCGGATCAGTCCATCGTCCAATCCATGCATGCTACAACACCGAATGCCTCCCCGCTACCCGCGGCTCCGCGTCCTGCCCACCCCATCAGCCCCGCCAAGCAGCGTATTTTCGCCTGGTTATTGCTGGCGCTGGTACTGGGGCTGCTGGAATGGGCGGCCAGGAATTGTCTGCCCGACAACCTGGCTATCGGCCGCCGTATCCTGTTAGGGCGCGAAAATGCGAACTTGGTGCGCATGCAGAATACCATCGGCCAGGCGTATCTGCTCTATGCCAGCGCGCCCAATTACGCCAACGAACGCTTCGGGTTGCAGCATAACGAGGACGGATATCGCGGCAAAGCCGTTCCCCTGAACAAGCAACCGGGGATGCTGCGCGTGCTTTGCCTTGGCGGATCCACGACTTACGGCGGCACGGTGGGCCGGCCGGAACAAGCCTACCCGGCAGTCCTGGAAGACTTCCTGCGCGCCAGCCTGCCGGCGGCATATACGAACGTCGAGGTGATCAACGGCGGCCTGACCTGGGGCAACTCGGCGGAATTGCTGACGCATTATCATTTCAAATACCATTACTACCGCCCCGACCTGATCGTCATCAATACGGGCGGCAATGACGCCGAGGGCTATACGCTTCCCTACTATCACCCGGACAACAGCAACTGGCGCCAGCCCATGGTGAATTTGCGGCCGCTGCCCCGCGCCTGGCGCTGGATGGCGCGGTCACGCTTTGTCAGCCTGTTTGTGCTGAATATTTTTTATTCCGACCAGCTCTACGGCGGCCAGTTTGTCATTCCCGGCGGCGCCAGGCCGGCGGCGCCCTGGTTCAAGCCCGACGGGCAATTGCTGGCGAAACCGCGCGAGATACCCGAAAAACACCTGTCTTTTCTGCACAACATGGATGCCCTGATTCGCACGGCCCTGGCGGATCGGGCGCAGGTGCTGCTTGTGCCGTTCCGCGCGGCGCCGCAGGGCTATAAATCCAAGCCGTTCGAATTGAGCCAGATTCTGCGGCATGAAACCATGCTCCGGAAACTGGCGGAAAAATATCAACTGGGCTATGCCCCCTTCCCTGCAAGCGTAATATCGCCGGAGAATTGGACCGACCATTGCCATTTGAATGTCAATGGCGAACGCGAGAAAGCCGCGCACATTGCCGCGTATGTCAATTCCCTGCTGCAGCAACGCCTGCTTTGAGCGGCGCCAGCGCCACGGCGAATGATATCGGCGCCGCGCGCAGCCGGTAAGCCGGCCATGGACGCGGGCCGCAGCTGTTGCTGCCCAGCCCGTTTTGCCCGCAATCCAGGTGGCAGTAAAGCGCCGGCCGCGGCGGCGGCAGCGCGTGGTGATGCAACGCGCCCTCCAAATCCGCCAGGGTGTACCGGCGAAGGGAGAAATCGAACAAGGGGCTGCCCCGGACCAGCACCCCCCACCCTTGCGCGTTCCGGAGCGCTAGGCGGCGTACTTCGCCGCGGTTGCCGTTTTCCTGGGGCCGCAAATACGGTTCAAACAAATCATCCACCCGGGCGGCATACACCCCCACCAACGCGCTTGCGCGCCTGTCGCTGTAATTCTCGTGCGGGCCCCGGCCGTACCATTCCGCCCGCTCAAACTCCGGCGGCATGATCATTTGCAAGCCAAA
>JAXGSX010000440.1:0-2252 GCA_040775225.1 Kiritimatiellia bacterium
ACAAATCCGCGCTGGAAATATCCGCCGCTTCGTCCGTTCCTCCAGGTTCTCCATCGGCGCCATATGAAATAATGGCATAAGGCGTATTATCAGCGCCCGGAACAATATAAATGTATGGATGATTCCAGGGATCCAATGGCACCTTCCGGCTATCCAGGTAGCCTTCTTCAGGATAATTTTCAGGAATCGGCGGGCGCTCCGGGCGCTGGCAGAGCGCCTCCAACCCCTGCGCCTGGGTGGGATAGGCCGTGTGATCCATCCGGTACATCTGCAAGGCTTGTTTAAAAGAACGGATCTGCATGCGGGCGGCTGCGACGCGCGCCTCTCCCGGCCGGCGCAAAACGCTCACGCCCACGATCCCGGCGAGGATGGAGATGATCAAAATCGTCACCAGCACTTCGATGAACGAAAAACCGGCGTTTTTTTGCATTTTTGCCTCCAGTGTCCTTGTTTGCCTCTTGCGCAAAAATCTAAACGAATAAATTGTACAAACGTTTTCCTTGGAGCCGGGGCGCCCTCACCCCGGCCGCAGACCGGGACGGGGGCGTCCCGGCTCCAGGAAGAGGCTGTTCGCCGATGGCGAACCTTGTTTTCGCGGCGCGAAAACATAGAGCCTCTTGCGCAAAAATCTAAACGAATGAGCCAGTTTCAAAAGTCCTGACAAAAAGGTCGGGGTGAAACCCGACCCTCCAAAAACGGGGTGATTTTGCATTTATAATCATTGTTTTAGCATAACCTTTCGTTCCTGCCACGCAAGGTGGCAGGGGACGAATTCGCTCCCACACCCACACTCACACACTCACAAACCTGCACACTGCTCCGCGCCGGCGTCAACCCGACAGGAACGGATTGGAGTCATATTCCGCCGCCATGGTGGAAGCCGGGCCATGTCCCGGATACATCCGGGTCGCCTCCGGCAAACCGCGCAAATGCCGCAGGGAATCCGCCAGGGTCCGGGTGTCGCCCCCGGGCAGATCGGTGCGGCCCACCGTCCCCTGGAAAAGTGTATCGCCGGTAAAAATGACGTTTTGCTCCGGAAAATGATAACAAACCCCGCCCGGCGAATGGCCGGGAGTGTGAATGATCCGGCACTCCCAAGGGCCGGCTGTCAGGCGCAGATTTTCCGGGAAGACAACGGCGGCAGACGGGCGGCGCGGGGCAGCATAATACGGCTCCAGCCGGTTGGCGGACTCAAACGCCCAGCGGGCGTCGGCCGGATGCATCACAGCCGGCGCCGGAAATTCATCCGCCAGTTCCGCCAGGGCGCTGACATGATCCACGTGACCATGCGTCAGCAGGTAACACGCCACGGTCAATTCAGCGCGGCGCAAGCGATCGGCAACAGCCTCCGCGTCAGCCCCGGGATCAACCACCACCGCCAGGCGCGATGCGGCATCCTTCGCCAGGTAGCAATTGACCTCAAACGGACCGACAATTATGGATTCGACATTCATTGACGCGGCAGCCTTAAGGCAGGAACCGGCCTTTCTTCAATTTGTCGGGCAAATAAGTCTCCAGGACGAAATTCAGTCCATGCTTGGCAAAGGCCTGCTGCTCGATGCGCACGCCCAGTTCCAGCATGCGCTTCAAGGCCTCCTGCCATTCGCGGTGATGCTTGATGAACGGGTCGTTTTTCAGGGCGTCGCGCGCGCGCTTGATGTCGTTCGGCTCCAGCGGGTGCGTGGCGTCCTCCAGGTCGTAATCCTTGATGTCCTGCGGGGTCACGCCCAGGTAATGCGCCTGCGGCACGCAGAAATACTGGTTGATGTGCGCCGCCTGGCCGGAACCGACTTTCAGCGTCCGATAGATATTGCAATAGCCGTAGGGATCGCCGTCGGTGAACGCCAGCACCGGCAGGCGGCATTCGTCGGAAAGGCGGCGGATAAAACGCCGACAGGCCCGGGTAGGCACCCCGCTCATGGAAATGAGCACGCAGTTGGCCGTGGCGTAATAACGGTGATGCACCAGGCGCTGGAACAACGAGGCCGTTTCAATCACCAGGATGAACTTGGCCCTGGATATGAAACGCAGATGCTCCACCTGGGAGGGAATGCTCCAGGCGCCGGTGCCGAGCTGGGCGCAGTCAATGCGGATTTCCCGGCCGCTGCCGGGCTGGCGGTCCAACACCACGAGGGGGCCGGTGACTTCGCCGCCGTGCTCCTCGGGGATGTAGCCCAGTTGTTCGCGGTTGACGCCCAGCATGGCCTCCATGTCGTCCAGCAGGGTGTCGCTTTCCGGCTGGTTGTCGAACC
>JAXGSX010000441.1:0-2208 GCA_040775225.1 Kiritimatiellia bacterium
ATCACGTACCGGCCCTTGATGCGGCCAAACCGCGCCACGGTCACCGGCCCGGCCGGCAGCACGAAATGCGTGCAGGCGCCGCCCTGGCACCGGTGCACTTTGCGCTTTTCGTCCCAGGTGCCCTGCACCACCGGGCAGTCATGCAGTTCCACCTGGCGCGTTCCGCCCGCCAGGCTGGGCGCCGCCATGCCGCAATTCAGGATGCGCACCAGGTTGCGTTCCCGGTCAATGTACTGCACGTCGCCAAACATCGCCGGCCGGCCGGCCAGCCGGCCGAGCAGGAACATGCCCAGGGCATTGTTGATGTCATTCTCGCAGGCGACGATGAAGCCGGCGTCATTCCACAGCGCAATCGGCAGGCAGGGCGCGAGGTAATTATCAATCAAATCCGGCTGACACTGGATGCCCGCGAAACTCCACCCGCGTTCCTCGAACAGGTCCGTGCCGGCCGCGTACAACCGCGCCGACCGTTCGAGCGCCCGCGGGGCGCAGGCGATGCTCTTGAATGACGCACGCCATTTTTTCACCAGCGGCCGTACCCGGGCGGCCGGCACGGCCTGCGCGCGGTGGATCAGGGTCCACTGCTCCACCGGGTCAATATGCATGCCGAACATCCGGCGCAACTGGTTTTCATCCGAACTCATGGGCAGCATTTCCAGGCAGCGCCCGCCGATGGCGCCATACACCGCGCCCTGGAAATCCGCGCGGGCCGCGCAGGCGCGCGCCCACTGCTGGAGCGATGCCCGCGTGCCGTCTTCCAAGCCCCCGTAGAATAACTGGTGGTTGGCGCCGATTTCGTCCAGCGCGCCGTGCGCCACGCCCAGGCCGATCAGCGAAGCATCCTGCCGGCTGGGCACGGCCCAAAGGCAGCATGGCACGCCCGCCTGCTGGGCGATCCCGGCGGTGACGTTGGAGCGGTGAAACCAAGCCGTGCGGATCAGGATGCCGCAGACGCCGGCGCGCCGCATCTGCTCCACCGCCTGGCGCGCCCGGGGTTCGGTATCCACCACGATGCCGGCGGCTTTCACCCGGATGCCGGCGGCTTTCAGCCAGGCGATATTCCGTGCGCTGTCCTTGAGAATGTCGCGGAACATTTTTGGACCGAGCCGCGGATCCGCCACGTCCAGGTACCCGATCAAAGGTTTACAATCATAAGCATTACGCATGGCAATTATGTCCTTAAAAAAAGGTTCACGGTTCCACGGTTCACGGTTTGGGGTTCCATGGTTCAGAGTTCACGGTGCGGAATTCAGTCACCCGCAGAACGTCCGACCGCCATCCACATACAGCGACTGGCCGGTAATGTAGGATGCGCGGTCGGACAGCAGGAACAGCACGGCCTCAGCGACATCCTCAGGCCGGCCCAGCCGGCGCAACGGCACTTTGTCCGCCAGTTGACGGCGCTGCTCGGGATCGGGATACCGCTGGCGCAGCAAGTCCGTGTCAATCAACGAGGGATGGACCAGGTTGCACCGGATGCCCGCCGGGGCGAATTCCTTGGTAATCGCGCGGTTCAGCCCCTCCAGGCCGGCCTTGGCCGAGGCATAATCAGCCCGGCCGCCGCCGCCGGCCACGATGGCCGCCGACCCGACCAGCGCCAGCGCCCCGCCGCCGGCCGCCCGCAGGTGCGGGATCGCGGCGTGCGCGGCGATGAACGCGCCGTTCAGGTTGATATCCACCACCCGGCGCCAGTCGGCCGCCGTCAGGTCCATGAATCCCAAGGGCGAGGTGAAGCCGGCCGCGTACACCAACCCGTGCAGTCCCGGCCAGCGCGCGGCCACCTCCTCCACGAAAGCGCGTGTGCCGGCGTCATCCGTACAATCCACCGCCCGGTCGCAGCAGTCAGCGCCGGCTGACTTCACCTGCCGGCGTAAAATCTCGCTGCCGGCGGTATCAGCCGGATTGCCGAGGTGTGTCCAGGCCACCCGCGCCCCGGCCTCGGCCAGCAGCCGGCATACCGTTGCGCCGATGCCGCGGGCGCCGCCGATGACGATGAAGGATTTGTTTTGAAAACTGGAATCGGCGGCGGGATTGTGATCTGTTTTTTTCATGCAGACCTCATCACGGATCACTGCTGTCCGGTTTAATTTCTGTCAATGTTGATTTCAGCTTTATTTTACCAATACGAAATGCATATGACAGTATTTTTTCATTTCATTTTTAGGCGGCCATTTTCCATGATTCTAGCCTTTCAGACTCGAAAGGAGG
>JAXGSX010000442.1:0-2193 GCA_040775225.1 Kiritimatiellia bacterium
CCGCAATTCGAAAGCGGCGCGGTGCTGGTGCCCCGCGCCGGCGCGCCCCTGATCCTGGGCGGCCCGGAAAGCGAACCCTTCGCCAAGCTGGACAGCGCGATCAAGGAAACCCGGAACTTCCCCGTGTTCATGGTGCCGGACGAGGAATATCCCAATGCCGTCATCCTCGATTTCCCCGCCTTGTTCGCCGAACTACGCGGACAACTGGGTCAAATCAAGCGCGTCGGTCTGGTCGGCGGCGGACGCATGCCCGCCGACTGCCGGGACCAGATCCAGGCCGGCCTGCAGGGATGCGAATTGGTGGACATCACCGGCGATTTTTTAAAACTCCGCCACCTCAAATCCGACTGGGAACGCGAGCAGATCCGCGCGGCCTTCCAACTGGCCGGACACTCCTACGCCGCCATGAAAGCGGCGGTCAAGCCCGGCGTGACCGAGATTGCCGTGGCCGCGGCCGGCGAATTCGCCGCGCGCAGCCGCGGCGCCACCGGCTTCGGCTTCAGCGCCATCGTGGGCAGCGGTGCGCGCTCCAACGCGGTGGTGCCGACGGCCAGCCCCAAGCCGCTGGCGGAGGGCGAACTGGTCATGATCGGGCTGGCCCCCAAGGTGCGCGGATACGCCGGCGTGACCGGCGACGTGCTGCCGGTGTCGGGAAAATACACCCCGCGCCAGCAGGAATGCGTCAATCACCTGAAAAAGGCATTCCAGCTTACCCGCGCGCAATTAAAGCCCGGGATGGTAGGCCGGGAAATTGACGCGCCGGCGCGCGCCTATTTCAAACAGCACGGGTTCACCAGGTACCTGGTCTGCCCGTTTGTCCATACCATCGGCCTGCTGGAAGCCGAAGCGCCGTTTTTCGGCCCCAACAGCGACGATGTGCTGCAGCCCGGCATGACCGTCTGCGTGGACATCAGCTTTTTCGGGCATCCGGAATTCAACGGCGTGCGCATCGAAACCGGGTATGAAATCACCGCCAACGGCGCCGTGCCGATGGATCCGGCCATGGACCGGCTGTTCATGAATTAACCGGGGGATTCTGCCAATGCATATCGCCGATTTGCCGCAGGGCAGCCATCCCCCGGCGCTGGATTTTCCGCATTTCCCTGCCCGTTGGCAGGCCGTCGTCTGGCGTAATTGGGGATTGATCCCGCCGGAACGCAT
Organism: Kiritimatiellia bacterium; assembly: GCA_040775225.1. Lineage (GTDB taxonomy): Bacteria > Verrucomicrobiota > Kiritimatiellia > JAAZAB01 > JAAZAB01 > JAXGPF01. The sequence continues at coordinate 1,162 of JAXGSX010000442.1, forward strand.
GGCGCGGGTACTGCACGCCAATCTGGAAACGATCCAGGCTGCGGCCGCGGACCTGGGCCTGCCCGTGCCGGCGCCGGACCCCGGCTACTGGCCCGCGCGCGGTTACAGCACCATCATCCGCAAGAACTGGCATTTGCTGCCATACGCGCAATTACTGGAACTGCTGGACTGGGATGCCGCGCGCATGGCCTTCACCCTCAAGGAGGATGACTTTTTATGGCATAAGCTGGGCGACTTGAAACCCGCGGCCGCCCCGGTCTATTACGCGCCGCTGACCGCCGCGCAGCGCCGGCAGACGGCAGCCTTGCGCAGGATGGTCGCGCGCCATTTCACCGGCGCGGCCGACGACGCCGTTCCGGGATTCCACTTCATCGAACAATACAAAACGCCGGCGTTCGAGTCCTCCCCCCCCGCCGGCGCGGCGGCCCGTCCCTGCCCGCCTGGCTGCATCCGCATGGACGATTCATGGCGCCTGGCGCTGCCCCCCGACGCCGGCCGGCATCTCCAGGTGTTTGCCGCGCGGTGGTTAAAACGTCTCGCCGGACAGTGGGCGCTGCGCCTGGCCGCCGCGGGGCCATCCGCGCCGGCCAACCATCCGCGCATCGCGCTGGAAATCACACCCGACGCGCAGGCGCCCGGGGAAACCCATTCCGTTGACGTGGACGCGGATGGCATCCGGATTGCCGCGGTGGATGAATGCGGCCTGATGCGGGGGTTGAACTTCCTGGCCGATGAGATGGCCCGACAAAACGCGCCTTGCCTGCCCCTGGGCGCCCGCCGCCGCCGGACGCGGTTTGCCTGGCGCTGCGTGTATCCCTACTACCTGCTTTACGGCGATCCGCTGTCCGACCCGGAATTCGCCGAGCCGCCCGCGGGCTTGTTTGAGCAATACGCCCGCCTGGGGATTAATGGGATCTGGCTGCAAGGCGTCCTGTACCAGCTTGCCGCTCTGCCCGGAATGCCGCAAACTGACGCTGCCCGTGAAAAACGGCTCGCGGCCTTGCGCCGGCTGGCCGACCGGGCGGGCGATTA
>JAXGSX010000443.1:0-2179 GCA_040775225.1 Kiritimatiellia bacterium
GCCGGCTTCAACGGCCAGCGCGCCCAGCATCATGGCCTGTTCCTGGAGATTGCGGCCGATGCCGATTTCCGCAAGGTCGGCGGCGTTCAGGCTGGTCAGGGTGGTGACCGCCAGGAGCAGCGGCGCGCGCGGGCCGCTTTCCCGGGCCGCTTCCGCCGCCGCCGCCAGCATGGCCCGTCCGCCGCCGGCATGCAGGGTGAGCATGGCAATCTGGTGCCGGCCGGCCGCGCGGACGGCGCGCCGGACGGTATTGGGAATATCGTGCAATTTCAAATCCAGAAATACCTTCTTGCGCGCCCGGCGGAGCGCGTCCAGCGCCGCCGGCCCGTCGGCGATGAACAATTCCAGGCCGATTTTGAAATAAGCGATTGACGCCGGTAGCCGGCGGAGCAAGTCCGGCACGCCGCCGGCCGCGGGCAAATCCAGGGCGACAATCAGTTGGGAAGCGGCGGATAGATTGGGAGGCGGCGGCATAAAATCCTCCGGGATTTTGCGGGACAAATTTTGACAAAAACATGCGGCTTTGATACAGTAGCCCGATATGCGTTGGATTATCAACAAAATAATTGGCACCAAGCATCACCGGGATTTGAAGAAATTGCGTCCGCTGGTTGAGCGGATCAATGCCCTGGAGCGGGAATACCAGTCCCTCAGCGAGGAAAAACTGCGCGGCAAAACCGCGGAATTCAAGGACCGCCTGGCGCGCGGCGCCGCCCTGGATGATTTGCTCTGCGAGGCTTTTGCCGTGGTCAAGAACGCCTGCCGCCGGCTGCAAGGCACGTCGGCGGACGTCTGCGGGCACCAGATGACGTGGGATATGGTGCCTTTCGATGTCCAATTGATAGGCGGCATCGTTCTACACCACGGCAAAATCGCTGAAATGGCCACCGGCGAAGGCAAAACCCTCGTGGCCACCATGCCGCTGTATCTCAACGCCCTCACGGGCAAAAACGTGCACCTGGTGACGGTGAACGATTATCTGGCGCGCCGCGATTCGCAATGGATGGGGTTGGTTTTCCAATACCTCGGCCTGACCGTGGGCTGCATCCAGAACCAGATGAATCAGGCCGAGCGGCGCGCCCAGTACGCCTGCGATATCACCTACGGCACCAACAGCGAGTTCGGCTTTGACTACCTGCGCGACAACGGCATGGCCCATACCGCCGAGGATGTCGTGCAGCGCGGCCATTTTTACGCGATCGTGGATGAAATTGACAGTATCCTGATTGATGAGGCGCGCACGCCCCTGATTATTTCCGGCCCGGCTCCCGTGGATAACCACCAGTTTACCGAACTGACCCCGGGTGTGGATCGCCTGGTGCGGCGCCAGCGCGAGTTGTGCAATCAGTTCATGCAGGAAGCCCGCGAGGCCCTGGAACGCGGCGATACCGAGCAGGCCAAGTTGCGCCTCTACCAGGTCCGGCACGGCATGCCGAAGAACAAGCAGTTGCTGCACATGCTGGAGGAAGCCGACACACGCCGGCTGGTGGAGCAGATCGAAAACGCCATGCTGACCGATATGCGCAAGGACCAGGCGCGCGCCTTGCGCGAGGAACTCTATTTCACCATTGACGAACGAGGCCATGACGCCACGCTGACGGAAAAAGGCTGCAACACCCTGAACCCGTCCGACCCGGACGCTTACGTCTTCCCCGACCTGATCGGGCAGATGTCGGAAATTGACGGCGAGACCGGCCTGGCGCCCCAGGAAAAAATGGAACGGCGGCAGCGCGCCCAGGCGGCGTTCGCCGAAAAAAGCGAGCGGATTCACTGCGTGGACCAGTTGATCCGGGCCTTTTGCCTCTATGAACGGGACGTCAATTACGTGGTCCAGGAAAACCAGGTGCTGATCGTGGATGAGTATACCGGACGCATCCTGCCGGGGCGCCGCTGGAGCGATGGCTTGCATCAGGCGGTGGAAGCCAAGGAGGGCGTCAAGATCGAACGCGAAACCCAGACGCTGGCGACCATCACGATCCAGAATTATTTCCGCATGTACGGCAAACTGGCCGGCATGACCGGCACGGCCGAAACCGAGGCTAACGAGTTCCGCGACATCTACAAGCTCGACGTGATGGTCATTCCCACCAACCGCCCGGTGCGCCGCATTGATTTCAACGACGTGGTGTACCGCACCCGCCGGGAAAAATTCAAGGCCGTGATCGATGAAATCAATGAA
>JAXGSX010000444.1:0-2173 GCA_040775225.1 Kiritimatiellia bacterium
ACCGCGGCCAGGGCCAGGGCGCGCGCCAATGCGTCCACCGGCGGAGCGGCGCCGCCCGGCGATCCGTCTGCCAGAACGATGGGGAATGACAGCAATTCCTGGGCGCGCAGCAGGCGGTCGGCGCGCCAGATGTATTCGTTGACATCGTGCAGTTCCGCGCGGACGGACCGGCCGGCAGCGTCATATTGCACCTGCCGGATCAGCACGCGGTCCGGCCCGGCCGCCAGCCCGGCCCGGACCGCGTCCAGCACGGGCAGAAAAACCGGCGCCGGCCAATCGGCCGCATCCGCCCCGCCCGGCATATCCGCCGGCAACGGCAAAGGTTCATCCCGCAGCAATTGAAACAACACCGGCAAACCGACATTCGCATTCAGGCCGCAGAGCAGCGGGTTGCGCCAGAATGACAGGCGCAAACGGGCGCGGTAAAGTTCCAGCAGCGCCGGCAGACCGGCGCCGGCATTCAAAAACGCGCTCCGGTCCAGCAACTCGACCAGACGGATGAAGGATTCCCGCGCCGCCTCGCCGGGCAAGGCGCAGGGATGTTCCGCCGGGCCGGCATGCAAGAAGCGGCGGAAAGGCGTCAACTGCCCGTCCACCTCATGCAGCCGGGCAAGAAAGCCATCCGTCGCGATAAGTCCAATCTGGACGTCAATGTGGTAACGCGCCGCAAAATCGCGCAACATATCGCGCAACTCGCGCGTTGCGCCGGGCGCCTGCGCCAGGCCCTGCAGGCATCCGGCCAAGTCGTCGTCCAGCATCCGGAACAATTCCACCTCTTCCCGCAATGCATCTGCCGACTGGACCCTGATCGGCGCGGCGCCGGACTCCGGCAGCGCAAAAATCTGTCCGCGCATGATGGCCAGCACCGTTTCCAGTTGCGCAGTATCTTCGATCAAGGCGCTGACGGCAAGCGTCAGCCGCACGGCGCGCACGAGCCGTTCCCGGCGGGAGCGGCCGGCTTCATAATCGCCGCCCTTGCGGCGGAACTCATCCGCCGCGGCGGACAATTCTTCGGTCAGGCCCGCGAACAGGGATGCCAGACCCGACTCGTTCTGACGCAATGCAAACCGGTTCCGCGTCTCGCGCCATGCGCGGCTTATTTCCAGCAAACACTCCTGCACCCCTGGCGCGTCAAACCGCAGGGTGGCGGGACGCTCCAAGCCTCCGCGGAGCATCCAATCCATCCAGCTTGCCAGCGCGGCGGCATGCCTCAGGCCGTCCTGCCGATCGGCCGCTTCGTCCTTCCAGCGCGCCCCCATCGCCAGCAGGATGTCGGCGATAAAACGGTAGTTTTTAACCGCCCCCGCAGACAGGTTGATTTCGTCTTCCCAATCCAACCCGCCCTGAAAAGCGCCGGCCAGGTCCCGTGAATGGCGCGGCGCCAGGAACCCGTCCGGGCCGGACAGCGCGGAAGTCCATTGCCGCCGGACAGGGTTTTCAGCGCGCGCCGGCTCGAAATCCGGCAGCAGGCGCGCGGCGATGATCGGGCGCGCGACGGATTCATACAAATCGTCCTGGTCGCGGCGCCGCGCCGCAGTGTAATACCGGGGCAAGAGGCCGGCCAGCCGGGCATCCCATTCCGGCTCGCGGGCGGGCGCAAGGAACTCCGCCAGCATGCGGCGCGCCGCCGCGCGGTTGCGCGGATCGCGGATCAAGGTGTCCATCACGCCATTGGTCGGAGCGTGCAGCAGGCAGAACAACTCCTGGCGTTCCGCCAGCAAAGGCGCCAGCGCCGCGAAAGTTTCCCGCGGCTCCGCATGCGCTTTCACCATCGCATCCAGGCAATCGCGGAGAGAGGCGGCAGCGGGTTCCGCCGGCGCGGCGGCCAACGCCGCCGCCAGTTTGCGTTCCCATTCAACCAGGGGCGCGCGGCCGGCGCGCGCCATCGCCAGCAGGATTTCCCGGTCCATGGCCGCCCAATCCGCGGCGGGGATATTGCGCAAAAGCCACTCCGCCAAAGCCGACTGATAAGCTGCGCGCGGACGGGACGCCTGCCGCCAATGTTCCTCGTCCAGCAAAACAAACACATCCGACAAAATCGAGGGATCGCGTTCTCCGCCCAGGCGCGCTTCGAACAATCCGCGCCATTGCTCCGCCTGCCGCGGGTACAACGCCTGGGCCAGCCAGAGCGCATCCAGCAGTCCGGCCGGCGCCGCGCCGAAAACAGACACCA
>JAXGSX010000445.1:0-2166 GCA_040775225.1 Kiritimatiellia bacterium
ACGCTGTATTCATATATCCCGCTGTTGCGGGACAAGCCGCAAATTTATCCCGCAGAGCGGGATTTATCCCGCCCGGCGGGATTTATCCCGCCCGGCGGGATCCTTCGCAACAAAGCAGATGCAGTAAAATCGCCAATGCTGGTGGAAAGGATTTTACCGGCTTTTTATCCGCGCGCCGACGCCGGGGCGCCGGCCATCGCCAAAAAGTTCATGGCCGTCTGTGTGTCCGGCGCCACGCCGGTTGATTGGTCTGAAGTGGAACGTCTGGCTGCGCTGCCGGATGATACTTATTCCGGGCGTTGGCATGGATCAAGTTGCCGCCCTGGATGACAAGTTTGAGCCGCCGCGGATCGGCCAACAGCGCCACATCGTCAACCGGATTGCCGGACACGGCGATCAAATCCGCGATTTTGCCCGGCGCAATCGTGCCCAGATCGTTCTCCAGCCCCAGCGTCCGTGCCGCAACACTGGTAGCCGCCTGCAAGGCCTGCGTGGCGGAATAGCCGGCCTCCACCAAGCGGGCCAGCTCGCCGGGATTGGCGCCATGCGGGTTGAACGGCGTGCCGGCGTCCGTGCCCATGGCCGCCACCACGCCGGCGCGCCGCGCCAGCGCAATGCTCTTGCGGCGCAGCGGCTTGCCAGCCAGCGCCTTGGCCATGATATGGTCAGGCACCGCGCCGGCCGGCGCGCGTTCCATGTGATAAAGAGCCGAGAGCGTCAGCACAAGCGGAATCTTGTTCCTGGCCATGTATTCCGCCGACATCGGCGTCAAAACGGTGCCATGCTCAATACTGTCAATCCCCGCCCGCAATGCGGCCATAATTCCGGCGGCGCCCTTGGCATGCGCGGCGGTTTTCCGACCGGCCTTGTGCGCTTCCCGGATGCCGGCGGCCAGTTCCGCGGGTGTCATCTGCATGGCGCCGGGATCGGATCCGGGGGTCATGGCGCCGCCGGTGACCATGAATTTTATCAAGTCGGCGCCGGACTTGACCTGCTCGCGCACCGCCTTGGCCACTTCATCCGCCCCGTCGGCTTCCCGGCCGATGGGCCAGCCATGCCCGCCGGTGATGCAAATCACGCGGCCGCTGGCCAGAATGCGCGGGCCGCGGATAAGTCCCGCCCGGACGGCATCGCGGATTGCCAAATCCACGCCATCGGCGCCGCCCATGTCGCGGATCGTCGTCACCCCCGCCAGCAATGTTTGTTTCGCATGGTTTGCGGCTTTGAGGATTTTCACCGCCGGCGAGTCATGCAGGCTGGCGGCAAACGGATCGGCGCCGCCATCGAGCGCGATATGGGTATGGCAATCAATCAGCCCGGGCAGGATGGTGCAACCGGCCAGTGAGATTGTGATGGCGCCGGCCGGCGCCGGGATTTTGCCCGCGGACACCCGCTTGATTCTACCCACTTCAATCAAGATGGCGGCATGTTTTAGAACGCGGCCATCCCCCACAAACACATCACCGCCAGTCAGCAGTAAGACCGATGATTTCATGTTGCGCCCGTTCACACGATAAAGACGTCATGCGGATACTCGCCCAGATACCGATCCCGCCGATCCACGATCACCGTGGCCACATTCTGGCCGGGCGCCATCCGCGCGGCCAGTTTTAACGCCACGCACACATTGGCGCCGGACGACATGCCGCAATAAACCCCCTCCTCCCGGCAGAGCCGGTCGGCCATCTTCCGCGCATCATCCGCCGTTACCCGGAAGAATTTGTCGGGATACCCATTCTCCAGCATTTCCTCAATGATTGATTTTTCCGTCTGCCACTTTTTCAATCCCATGGCGGCGATCAGGTTTTCCATCACCCGCGATTTTTTGAATTCGCCCCGGTCGGATTCGTCCTTCTGAAGGTCCATATACACCTCGCTGCCGTATGGAACAATGCCGAAAGTCAGCGGCCGCACGCCATGCTCGCGCAGGGCCAGGGCCACGCCCAGCAAGGTTGCCCCCGATCCCACCGCGCAGCCCCAGGCATCCACTCTGCCATCCAATTGCTTGAAAAGTTCCCGGCCCATCTCCATCTGGCCGAGGTAATTGTATTTATTGTAAATCTGGTCCAGCCACACCGTGTTGGGATTGTTTTGCTCCATTTCATAGGCGTCCATCTTGCCCGCCATGATATGGGTCAAATCGTGGTTTTCGGCCAGAAACCGCGG
>JAXGSX010000446.1:0-2163 GCA_040775225.1 Kiritimatiellia bacterium
AGAAGGCAAACGCCGGATGAAACTGGTCGGGAAAGTCAATGTGCCCCAGGAAGCTTTTGTATCCATCCTGAAATCTGGAATATGACATGCAACCTGCCTCATGGAAAACTTATTTGCAGTTGCGGCGCGGCCGCAAACAACTCCGCCAGTTGCTCAAGGACGCGCGCCACATGCGCAACATGCGCGAGGATGTGGCGCCGCCCGCGGCCATGGCCGGACTGGACGCCGCTGAAACCGGCGCCCGGCAGGCCCTGGCCGGCGCCGCCGGCAGCCGCCAACTTGCGGCCGCGGCGGATAAACTTTCCACCGCCATCCGCGCTATGGCGCCGGCGCTTCCGCATGCCGCCTGGCGGGAAAATGTCGAAGTGATCGCCGTGGCCGTCGCCGTGGCCATGGCCTTCCGCGCCTATTTCATCCAGCCGTTCAAAATTCCCACTTCGTCAATGTTCCCCACGCTCCATGGCATCAAGTTTGACCATCCTCCGGCGCGTTTGGGCTGGCTCGACCGCTGGCCCATGAAAATCGGCAAGTGGGCGCTGTTCGGCGAATGGTACACCGAATTGAGGGCGGAACAGACCGGGCCGACCCGCCTGGTCCAGGATCGCCAGGGCCGCCAGTTCATACTGGTTAACCAGGCGCAACACGAGTTTCCCCGCGGCATGCAATTGCATATCACCCCGGGCCAGTCGGTTTACCGGGGCCAATTGCTCGCCAGCGGCATCCGCACCGCCGGCGACCATATTTTCGTCAACCGCCTGATCTGGCATTTCCGTAAACCGCGCCGGGGCGAAATCATGGTTTTTAAAACCACCGGCATCCAGCATCCTCAGATCAAGAAAAACGAGCATTACGTCAAACGCATGGTCGGCCTGCCCAACGAAAAGCTGCAGATTGATCCCCCAAACCTGCTGATCAACGGCGCGCCGGTTGACCGCCCGGCAATGTTCCGCCGGATTCAGTCCGCCGCCGGAGGTTATGCCGGTTATGTCAATGCCGGCGATTTTCTGGAACAATGCCGCGGGGTGGTGCGCCTGGGACCGGACGATTATTTCGCCTGCGGCGACAATCAGCGCAACAGCCTGGACAGCCGCTACTGGGGACCGGTGACCCGGCGCAACCTGGTCGGCCCGACTTTTTTCGTCTATTGGCCGCTGTCGCGCCGCTGGGGTTGGGCGCATTAGGATAAAAAAATGCTTGTGGATTAAGCGTGCGCCCGGCATAATGTCCGGTCATGGAAAAACAGGAAACATTGCGGATTATACATCAATTGCGCGCGCTCCAGGAAATGGATGTCGCCGCCATGCGGCTGCAAGCCGAATTCGACAGTGTGCCCGTGCGCAAACAGGAAGCGGAAGCCGCGCTGGCCGGCAGCCGCCAGGCGCTCGAACAGGCGCGCGAAAGTGTTAAGAACCGGCAATCGGCCATGCGCCAGTCGGAACTGGACATAGAAGCACTCCGCCAACAGATCGCCAAACTGCGCACGCAGCAATTCCAGATTAAAACCAACAGCGAATATCGCGCCTTAAACCTTGAAATTGCGCACCTGGAGGAGAAAATCCGCCAGGGCGAGGACGAGGAATTGCTGGTCATGGAGGAAATTGACGGCCTGCGCGGCCTGGTTGCCGAAAAGGAAGCGGCATTAAAGAAGGAACAGGAGCGCGTGGACGCCGAGGTGCGGCGCCTGGAAACACGCCGCATTGAACTGGAAAACGAACTGCGGACCGCCGGCGAAGCGCGCGCCAAGCTGGCCGGAGATGTTCCGGCGCAATGGCTTGCGGTCTATGAACGCGTCCTGTCGAATAAAAAAGACAGCGCCCTGGCGGCGGTTGACGGCAACGCCATCTGCGGCGGTTGCCATATGAAATTGCCGCCCCAGGTTCAGCATGACGTCCGCCGCGCGGAAACCATACAACATTGTGTTTTCTGCGGACGGCTGCTCTTCGACAATCATTGACCGATTTGGGCTGAAGCAGACGGTCGCGCCGGGCGGCTTGCCCGCCCGGTGAGGAAAGTCCGGACTCCATGGGGCAGGGCGTCCCGGCGTCATGCCGGGAAACCTTCCGGCAAACGGAAGGGATGGAAAGCGCCACAGAAAATATACCGTCCGCTGCGGCGGATAAGGGTGAAAAGGCGGTGTAAGAGACCACCGGGCCGGGCCGCAAG
>JAXGSX010000447.1:0-2157 GCA_040775225.1 Kiritimatiellia bacterium
ACGACGCGGGCGTCCTGGTAAGGTCCTTTCAACATATTTCGGAAGTCCGTAATAATGGATCGCGTTGTTTGAAGGTATTGCCGCATGCTATAAGCGGCATTTGCAAGACACGGATGGTAGATCAACTTGTCGATTGTTCGCATACAGGTGCCAATTCCCTTTCCGCAGCTGCGGTTTGGCCTATTATTCGGGTCGGCTAACCGCGATGTGGATTGAAGTTAACCTCCTCCGAACCAATGTCAAGTGCGGCGTATAAAACCTTGTAGATCGGGTTAATGTTGGTAGGATGCCATTGAAATATGCAAGCGGGTGTATTCCATAATCCATGGTTATGCCAGCCTTCTCGGCGTAGGACCCGCGGAGGGTTGAAATGAACCCCCCCGCCTGCCTCGTCTGCGGCAACGCCGGCGGCAACCGGATTCTCGCGGCCCGGGAAAAAATGAACGGGACGCTGGACTCTTTCGACTATGTGCAGTGTGCCGCATGCGGCCACCTGCACCTGGTCACCCTGCCGGCCGATTTGGACGCGTACTATGCCAAGGGATATTACTCCTTCCACACCCGCGCCATCCCCCGCTGGCGTCAATGGCTGTACCGGAGCCGCACCGCCGGCCTCCTGGGCGGCGGCGGCGTTTTCGGCCGCCTCTTGAACCGCTTGAAACCGCCCTACTACGCCTACTGGCTGGAAAAAACCGGCCTGCGCCTCGGGAACCGGGTGCTGGATGTCGGCTGCGGCGCCGGCAACCTGCTGCGCATCCTGCAGCTTTCCGGGCTGAAGTGCGCGGGCATTGACCCCTATTTGCCCGGCGATTCACACACGCCCGAAGGCGTCGAACTGCGCAAGACCAGCCTGCTGGCGGAACCGAACACCTATCACGCCATCCTGTTCAACCACTCGTTCGAGCATGTGCCCGACCCGCGCGAGGTGCTCGGCAAGGCCGCAACCCTGCTGGAACCGGGCGGGTGCGTTGTCGTGCGCATCCCCCTGGCGGACTCGTTCGCCTTCTTCCGCTACGGCCCCGACTGGGTCCAGTGGGATCCGCCCCGCCACCTGAACCTTTTCACCCTGGACAGCTTCCGGCGCCTGGCGGAACAGTGCGGCCTTCGTGTGGAAACGACCATCCACGATTCGGACAAGATGCAGTTCTGGGGCAGCGAGGAATACCGGCGGAACATCTTCCACAATTCCAGCGAATCGTACGGCCACAATCCCCGGCAAACCCTGTTCACCAAGCGCCAGTTGCGCGACTTCGACCGCTGGGCGAAATGGCTGAATCAAATGGGCGCCGGCGACCAGGCCGCCTTCATCTGCCGCAAAGCCGGGAACGCCTGAGCTCCAACTGCGAAATTCGCGAATGACGCGAAAAGGACCGGAGCCCGGGGATGGAGTCTCCTGCAGACGGGACGCCAACCGACGTCTCCGCCCATTCTTGCTAATCAGGATGGAAAACCACCAATCTTCAGCAGGAAAATAGGAATAACAGGAAAACAGGATTCAACTACCGGTCCGGATCGGTTGTAGGCCGGGGCGGTGACCCGGCGGGAAAAGCAGGCCCTTCAACCACGGATGAACGGATGCACAAGGATGGGACGGAGAAAGAAATCCGTGTCCATCTGTGTTCATCCGTGGTTGGTTATTATCTGAGGGCCGCCGGAGGCATCCGCGGGTAAAACAACTTCAGTTGTTTCCAAGCGTTGAAAGCCTGCGGTATAACCGCATCAATCTTTCCGCGCTGGCCGGCCAGGTGTGGCGCTCCAGGACCTGCTGGCGGCCGGCGGCCCCCATGCGCTGGCGCAGGGCGGGGTTGTCCGCCAGTTTTTTCAGTCCCGCCGCGAAAGCTTCCGCATCCCCAACAGGCACCACCATCCCCGCTCCGTCGGCCACCAGGCGCGGCACCCAGGCGCAGTCGGTCGTCAGCACCGGCCCCCCCGCGGACATCGCCTCGATCGCGGCTAAGCAACACGACTCGTAGTCGCTGGACATCACCTTCACATCGGCCGCCGCATAGACCGAGGGCAGGTTGTCAAAGGGCACCTCGCCCAGAAACAGGACCTGCCCGGCAATCCCGAGAGCCTTCGCCTGCTGTTCGCAGCGTTCGCGCAACGGGCCGCTGCCGGCCAGCACCAGACGCGCCGAGGGATGCTCCCGGGTGAATA
>JAXGSX010000448.1:0-2147 GCA_040775225.1 Kiritimatiellia bacterium
AAAACGATCAAGCGGGCAGCCATAAGTCAGAATCATCACCGGCTTGGCCAGGCAGATATGCGCATATTGCGCCAGCCCGGCCAGGCGTCCCTCGGCCATGATGCCATCGAGCCCTTTCTGCACTTCAATGCAATTGGGGCCGTTGGCGAAGGCCGTGCGCTTGTACCGGCGCAAGAGCGCGGCGATTTTTTCCACCATTGCCGGCGCAACGGCGCGCGTGTCGAAGCAGGGGCGGTTGTGCAGCATGGTCACGCCGTCATCCCGCGAAAAATCATAGGCGCGATAGCATAACTGGTCCAGAAAAATGCCGTCCAACTCGGGGTAGGTTTTAAACATGGTTTCCAGCTGGCGCAGCATGTCGCGCCCCCAGCGGCTGCGCGGATCCGGGTTCATCTCCCAATTGCGCCGCTGCCCGTCCGGCCAGGGCCACTGCCAGGCGCGATGGCCGTGGTCCAGGGTGATCAAGGATTCCGGATATTTTTTTTCCGCCAGCGCGGATTCGCATTCGCCGACATTGAAATACGCGAAAGAGGCGACATGGCGGCGCCTGAGCATCCGCAAATAAGCGCGCAATTTGGGCCGGTCGAGGTGAATTTCGCAATCGGGCCGGGCGGCGCTTTTGAACATGTCGCACACCCAGCGTCCGGCGGCGGGCACGTAATCGCCGAAGGTGGGCGCGTAAAGCACTTCCGTCCAGCTGAAGCGCATGCGCTTGCGCCAGGATTGCACGGTTTTTTCGGGCAGGACCGGAAAATTATAGCACATCGGCCCTTCCTGCCGGACGATCTTGCGGTCGCCGGCCGTAAAATATTCGCGATACCTGTCATACAGCCAGCCCAGGGCCGGACGCCAGTCGCCGGCATGCGCATGCATCAGCAAAACCGCGCGCGCCGCGCGGCCGGGATGCAAGCCGAGGTTGCCGTAGATTACGCGCGTTTCCGTAAGCAGTTTATCCACCTCGAAAATCAATTCCGGCTTGTGCAGTTCAAAGGGCGCGGCCAATGCCAGGCCGCAGTCTTCGCGTTCCGAGTAGGACGTGATGACCGGCACGACCAGATTCATGTCGCCCTTGGCGGAGGCGTAAGGGAACCGCATCAATTCCCAGCCGCCGCCATCGTGCCCGTAACCGCCCGAGGAAGCATAAGGGAACGGCGCGCCGGCCACCGGCGCCCACAAGCTCCAGGCCGGCTTGAGCGTAATGCCGCCGAAATTGGGAAGCACGAATTCCAGCCTGGCGGAACGCGGCGGCCGGCCCGGCAACAGGCGCAGGCCGATTTGCCACTCAATTTCGCGCGGATTGGCGGCAAAGCGATAATCCAGCGCGAAGGGCGCGCCGGCAAATTGTTTGCTGAAAGCCAGGAAGGTTGTTTCCCCGCGGCGCCACGTTTTGACGGCGGAGATGCGCGCGGCGGCGCCTTTGGGAAAATAATGGCTTTTGCGGATTTCATTGTAATAAGTCGCGCCCGGCCCGAAATCATCGCGATACTCGCATCCGGTCAACTCGTCGGTCACCCGCACCCCGCCGCGCCGGCGGTAAAGTTCGCGCATGCCGAACCGCGCATCGTTCCAGGGAACGTAATAGTCGCGCCAGGGGAATTTTTCGGAACCGGAGAACTGGAAATTGTCCAGCATGCCGGAGCGCAAATCAACCTGCAAGCGGCACCTGGAGGCGCCTAAAGACAGAAATTCAGTTTGGTGGCCCATGATGAATATATCCCGCCTGCCCGGCCCGGCCGTTTAAGACCGCGCCCGGCTGGGCATAATCCTGGAAGTCCTGCAGGCCTTGCAGTATGCGCGCCGCAAGCTATTGCCAGTTGATTGGCGAAGGCATACATGAGTGGACGCTTAATTAGCCGGCTTCTTGCTGGAACGATCAAATGCTATATTATGCGCCCTGGCCAAACAAGGAAATTGATCGGCCAGAGCCAAATATTTCAGGCATAGGCCGGAAAAATTCTTCTTGTTTTCGCAAGGCAGTCCCTGCAATATGATGCACCTTATAAAGGACTCGACAGTCACAAGTTCTAACGCCTCTCTGACCGCAGTCAGAGATCGGCATCACGCTTGATCAATTCCATGTTTAGGATAGTCATTTCCTCAACGATGGCAAGTAATCTCTTGTAGTTCTTGGAATATTCCCGAGCGAG
>JAXGSX010000449.1:0-2144 GCA_040775225.1 Kiritimatiellia bacterium
GCGGATTATGCCCGCCAGGCCGCGCCGACCGCGCCGGCGGCGCTGCTCCTGGCCCCGCGCGACCTGGATGCCGGGCAGAATGGGATGCTGGAACAGAAACTCGCTAGGATGGGCGTGCAGTTGGATTTCCTGGCCGATATCGCGGAATTGAACCGGTATCAATACCTGGTGATCGGCCCGTTTGCCGTCGGAGAGCACAATGACGAAGCATTGAAACAGGTTGCCGGCTGGGTGCGGAATGGCGGACGCCTGTTGTGCCTCGAACAATCTTATGCCGGACCGGTGCCTTGGCTCCCGGAACTCGCCTGGCAGCCGCTTGTCGCGCGTTTTGCCGTGCCGACCCCCCGGTTCGGCATTGACGCTGACCCGGTGCGCGAAGACCACCCCGTGCTGGCGGGCCTGTCCGACAAAAAATACTGGGCTACCTGGAACAGCCCGTCCGGCCAGGTTTACAGCGGACTGCTGATGCCGCTGACCCCGGATGTGATCGTCGCCGCGCCGACGCTGGGCGACAAGGGCTGCTCCACGCCGTTGCTTTACGGGATGGCAGTTGCGGAAAAAAACATCGGCGCCGGGCGCCTGCTGTTTTCCCAGTTGGATACCGCCCTGGCAATTGCGCACGACGATGCCGTCGCCCATAAATATTTGAATAACCTGGTAGATTATTTTTTCAAGCCGTAGCTTGAACCTGAATATGAAATATAAAACTGTATTCCTGGACGATTACGAGGACGTGCCGGCGGGCCGAATCATCAAATGCGGCCTGCGCGACCAGCGCTTCGGCAAGTGGACGCAGTCTTCGCATCACTACTCGTGGAAAAGCGCGCGCCTGCCGAAGTACCTTGTCTCGCCGCTGCCGTGGCGCCGGGTTAAGGCTGCCGGCAAATTCTGGCTGGAACAGCCGGAGGCTTGGGAAAATGTCGTCGTCTGCACGGGCGATGCCGGCTGGCGCGACATTGTGCTGACCGGTGCAATCATTCCCATGGGCGGAACCCGCTGCGGCCCGCTGGTGCGGTATCAAACCAGCCGGCATTATTACTGGGCCGCACTGGAAGGCGGCAACCGCGCCGCCATCTACAAGCGCCGGGATGATGAACTGATCCTCCTGGGCGCCGCTGCGTTTCCGTACAAAATGAAAAAGCCCTGCCGCTTTGCATTCGCGGCAGCCGGCGGCTGCCTTGCTCTGGAATTGGACGGCCGGCCGGTGCTGACCCTGGCGGATGGCGATTACGGTGCGGGCCAAATCGGGTTGCGCGCCGACGGCCCCGCCCGGTTCGGGCCGGTCAAGGCGGCCATGCCGGCGCCGGAGTTCGCCGCCTTCAGCATTTTGCGGGATGCCCGCCAACGCCGTCTGGCCGACAAGCGGGCGGCGCTGCCGCGCCCCCGCCAGATTGCCGCCATCCCCGTGCCGGTGGAAGCCGACTACATCCATTTGGACGATTTCAACCAGGACGGCCGGATCGAGGCGGCGGTTGTCAAGCAGCATTGCATCGGCCCTGACCGCACCCGCATCGCTTATGTCGGCATGCTGGACGAGCGCGGCCATGTACTGTGGAGCAATGGCCGGCCGGAGGAAAATCTTTATCCCGTGCATAGCGACGTGGCATTCAATTTCGGCGATGTGGACGGCGATGGCCGCAAGGAAATCCTGCTGACACAGGACCGCATGTTGAAAATATTGGATGCCGGGACAGGCGCCCTGAAAAATGAAATTCCCACCCCCGGGATCGAGGGCGAAGAACACATCATCGGCGATTCGATCCTGCTGGCCGACCTGGAGGGCTGCGGTGTGCGCCAAAATATCCTCCTGAAAGACCGCTATGCCAACATCTGGGCCTATGACAACCGGCTGAACCTGCTGTGGCATCGCACGCTGAATACCGGGCATTACCCCCGCGCCGCCGATATCAATGGCGACGGCCGGGAAGAAGTCATGGCCGGCTACAGCATGCTTTCCGCCGACGGCGCTACCATGTGGACCGTGCCCGGCGCCGACCCGCTCAAGAATAACCGTTTGTCCGAGCATGCCGACAGCATCTGGATCGGCCGGGTGCGCGCGGACACGGACGCCCCCCACCACGTAGCGGTGGGAGCCAGCGACCCGGGCGTTTTAATTTTGGACGCCCACACCCGCGAACAGGTCA
>JAXGSX010000450.1:0-2103 GCA_040775225.1 Kiritimatiellia bacterium
ATCCGCCCCCAGCGCAGCGCAATCCACCCGTCCGCGCTCGTAACCGAAATCGAATATCGGGTAATCCGATCCGTAAATTACCCGGTCAATCCCGGCCGTTTTAACCAGCCATTCCACCACGCCCGGCACCATCCGGCTGGAGCCGAGATCCAGAAACAGGTTGGGATGTTCATGGCAGGCGGCGGCCAGATCGCGCCCGGCTCCGACGCGCAGATTTATTCCCCCGGCATGCGCGGCCAGAAATTTCGCATGGGGATAACGCGCGCACATTTTCCGCCAGACATCCGGCTTGTCGCCGGCATGAATCAGTATCGGCCAGCCGCGCCGGTCGGCATATTCCAGGGCCGCGGCATAACCTTCATCCGCCAAAGCGGTATTGTGAACATCGGCATGGAATTTGAAGCCGCGAAATGACGGATTGTCGCCATGCAGCGTGATTTCATCCCGTATTTCCGCCTGGTGCTTGGGGTCAACGGTAATATAGCCGAACAGGCGTTCCGGATAACGCCGGCACGCCTCGGCCACTTCGGCGTTGCCCGCGCGGACTTCGCCAAAACAGGCATCAATGGAAGTCAGCACGGCCTTGTCAATTCCGCAACGATTCATTTCGCCGATCATGCCGCCGGCATCGCCCGGGCCGCAATACGAAAGCTGCCAGCGGCCGTAATGCACATGCATGTCAATGGCGGGATACGCGGTGAAAAAGGCTTGGGCGGACTTTGCGGAGACCGGCTTTAAGCCGAGCAGCCGGCGCAGATTGGCGCCCAGGATGTTTTGGCGATCCGTCTCAGGCAAGGCGGCCAATGTTGTTTGCGACAAGACGCCGCCGGCGAAGACCATCGGGCTGTTGCTGCCGAATAACAGGCGCGTTCCGAATCCGCGCCGGCACAGCCGCTCCAATTCGCCCGGCACATTCAACCGGCTGATTTCCAGGTTAAGATTAGGGCATTCCTCCAGCAACCGGACATACAGGCGCGGCGCGATGGCGGCGGGCCCGACCACCGCCACCGGCAGCGCGGGATACGCCTGGCACAAATCGCGGATGCCTTCCCAGTCAATGGATTCATCGCTCCAATGGGCAATCTCATAATCCACGAACAAAACCGGGTACGGCATCGTTAAAAGAGCGTCGGCTATCGGCGCCAGGCACCAGGGGCGGACGGGAAAATGCCCGGCGCGCGGGAAAACGCGCCCGCATGAAATGTTTTCGCGGCGCATGATCTGCAACGCGCCATCAAGCGCTGGATCGCCGGGCACCAGCGTCAGGCACGGATGCAGACGGGGATGTCCGGCGATGGCGCTAAGCAGCAGGCGGTTGCCCAGGTCGGGCCCGCATTCGCGCGCCAGCACGCTGTAAACCAGCGCTTCCCCGATGCCCGCGCGGTCCATGTAATCCAGCAATTCATCCGCGGTTTGAAGAGCCGGATACATTCCGGCGGCAAACCGGCCAAAGCCGATATTGGCGTCAAACACCGTGCTTTTATTCCATTCAATTTGTTTCGTCATGCCTTCGCTTTCCGGGTTGTCATTTGTAAATTTTTTTGCGCCTTGCCCCGCGTCAAACTTGAGCGGGGCAAAATTCAGGTGATATCAAGTCACAATCTGATTTCCCACAGATAACCGCTGCGGTACGGGTTGTCGTTTTCCCCGGCGTAAATCACACCGTCGGGCGTGATGGCCACGTCATGCACCTGCCAGCAGACGTCTTCGCCGGCGCGCACTGCGCCCAGCAGTTCGTATTTTTCGGCGCGCGGATCGAATTTTATCGCCTGACAGGCGCCATCGCGGCCCGTCACGCCATACGCCATCCCGTCCGGCCCCAGGCGCAGCGACGCCAGCCGGCTCCGGCGATCGGCAATCGGCGTGCCAATCAGCTTGCCCATGCCGCTATCCGGGTCAACGCGGTAGATGGAACCATTGCCTCCGCTGGCGAACAGTTTGCCCTGCCCGAGATTGAAGATGCCTTCCACCTTGGCGTATCCGTAAGCGCCGTCCGGGCGCGGCAGGCCGGCGTTGAAATATATGATTTTATCCTGCCGGACGTCATACCGGCACAGCCGGTGCGAATCGGCGCCGGGCTGCATTTGCCAGGCGCGGGTTAGC
>JAXGSX010000451.1:0-2099 GCA_040775225.1 Kiritimatiellia bacterium
AGCGGCACTGATTCGTCGCCCCAGGATTGAAGGTAGCAGGCGCGCACGTGCCGGATACGCCCAAGCTTGCCCTGGCGCACCAGTTGATGCGCGAAAGCCACCGCCGGGCAGCGCCGGTAATTGTACCAGACGTAAGTGCGGCCGGGCGCGCGCCGCGCCCGCGTCAGCATTTCCCGGGCATCTTTCAGCGTTCCGGCCAGCGGCTTCTCGCAGGCCACGTGCTTGCCGGCCAGCAAAGCGGCGCGCGCCATCGGCAGGTGCAGGTAATTCGGGGCGCCGATATCAACCAGGTCCACCTCCGGATCCCGGCAGACCGCCTTCCAATCGGTGGAGTGACGCTGCCAGCCCCACTGCCCCGCAAAGGCGGGGAGCGTTGCGGCATGGGCGGCGCAGATGGTGTGCAGCGCCGCCCGGCGCGGCGGGTTGCAGAACCGGTTGACCTGGCTCCAGGCATTGGAATGCGCGCGGCCCATGAATGCCTGCCCGATCAGCGCCACATTTACCGTCTTCGCCGCTTTTGCCGTCTTCGCCGCCATGATGATTTCCTCCGAAACAGGTTAATTGCGGGATATTATGCATATTCCGGGGAAAATTTCAATCATTATCCGCAGGGCATTCCGGCGCGGACGGTGGCGGCAACTCTCTGAAGCATCCATGATTGACCGGAGAGCCGGGAAAGCATAAGATGCCGGTTTTGAATTAATCCGCATCCGGCTTATGCGCATTTATCTTTGTCCCGCATTATTGGATTGGCTGGTTTTCCTGGTTATCTTCGCCGTGCTGTACGGCGCCGGCGAACGCGGGGTAAGCACCATCCGCTGCGCCTGGCTGGGCGGCGCATTCCAAATCAGTTACATGCTGACCAGTCTGGCGGCCGGTTTCATGGTCAACCAGCGCAATGCCCGCATGCTGTTGCTGGGCAGCACCGTGTTCAGCGCCTTGGCCAGCGTGTATTGCCTGTTCATCAAGGCTTATTTCCCGTTGTTGGCGGGCCTGATCTGCCTGAGTTGCTGCATGGCGGTGTTTTTCAATGCCTTCCAGATGTTCATGCGCAACGAGACGATTCCCGGCAGCCTGGCCCGGACGGTCGGCATCTATACCATGGCCTGGAGCATCGGCGCGGGCGGCGGGGTTTTATCGGCGGGAGTTTTTTACCGGTTCGGCCCGTTTGCGCTTTCCGGCATTGCCCTGGTGGTGGGCGGCATCATGCTGGCGGCGCTGCTTACCTACGCCCCCCGGCAGCATCGGAGCGGCGGCCGTGAAATTGAAGAATTCATGCAGGGCAGCCGGCGGGCCGCTCCGATCTACATCGTGATCGGGTGGCTGATCATTTTCACTTCCATGTTCGTGCAGCGTCCGCTGCACACCTTTTTCCCGAAAATCAGCGCGGAGATCGGCATCAGCGCCTCCTGGGCCGGGTTGCCGCTGTTTTTAAACATGCTGATCCAAGGTATGGCGGGATTGGCCATGGCCAAACTGCCCGGCGCGCTTTACCGCCGGCTGCCGCTGATGCTGATTCACGGCGCCGGAGCGGCGATCTGCGGATTAATTCTGCTGCTGCCGGACAGTTTGCCGGCCACGTTTATCGGCGTCAGCCTGCTGGGAATCTGCTCCGGCGCCGCCAGTTTTTTGAGCGTATATTTCTGCAGCAATTCCGGCAACCGCGCCATAAACATCGGGGTGAATGAATTTCTGGTGGGCTTGGGGTCGTTTGCCGGTTTATTTGCCGCCGAATGGCGGATGGCCGCCGCGGGCAACCAGCATGCGCTTTACGAGGTTTTCGCCGCGGCCATGGTTGTGTCGGGCCTGATCCAGGCGGCGCTGGCGACCCTGGGCCGGCCGCGACGGCGGTTGTAGCCGCGGCCGTTGACCGCGGCGACAGACACCCTGCGGCTCACCCCAGGTTCGCCCTCCATCAAATAATACGCCGTCTATGCGCGAAGCTGGAGGGCGAGGCTGTGCCGAGCCGTTGGTTGACGGGCAGGTCAAGCGCCTTGCGGCTCACCCCAGGTTCGCCCTCCATCAAATAATCCGCCGTCTATGCGCGAAGCTGGAGGGGGAGGCTGTGCCGTGCGGTTGGTTGTGGGGGTGGTGTTGGG
>JAXGSX010000452.1:0-2096 GCA_040775225.1 Kiritimatiellia bacterium
CAAAACGCAGGAAATCGAAAAGCAAGGTAAGCATGTGCAAACGCGCCCATAAAATTGCTTTGCCCAACCCCAAGCCATGCCCTAATTGCGGTGACACGCATCTGCCGCACCGGGTCTGCCCGGCCTGCGGTTATTACCGGGGACGTCAAGTGTTGTCCATCAACGCCGAGTGACCAAGGCGGGCTTGATGAAAATTGCCGTTGATGCCATGGGTGGCGATTTTGCTCCGGCGGCCGTGGTCGCCGGGGCCGTGGAGGCGGCCCGGAATTTGCAGGGGATCGAGCGGCTGGTGCTGGTGGGGGACGAGTCCGCCGTCCGGCGGGAATTGTCGGCGCTGCGGGGCCGTATTCCATCGGCCGTGGAAATTTACCATGCCGCGGAGGCGATCGGTATGGACGAAGCCCCGGTGCAGGCGGTGCGGCGCAAAAAGGATTCATCCATCAACCGGGCCATTGACCTGGTCAAGAACGGCACGGCGCACGGCATGATTTCGGCCGGCAACACCGGGGCCGTGGTGGCCGCGGCCCCCATTAAAATGCGGCCCCAGGCCGGGATTGACCGGCCGGCCATTGCGACGGTGATGCCGACCCCGCGCAAGCCTTTCGTGCTGATTGATGCCGGCGCCAATACCGATTGCTCGGCGCGGATGCTGGTGCAGTTTGCCATGATGGGCGCCCTGTATGCCCGTGAAATTCTGGGTTGCGCCAACCCGCTGATCGGCCTGATGAGCGTGGGTACGGAAGACAGCAAGGGGAATGAAACCACCAAGGAAGCCTTCAAATTGCTGCAAGAGTCCCCCGTGCTGAATTTTCGCGGAAATATCGAAGGGCACGATTTGTTCGAAGGCGAAATAGATGTGGCGGTTTGCGACGGTTTTGTCGGCAATGTCATCCTGAAAACCAGTGAAAGCGTCGCGCATGCCGTGGGCCATTGGATCAAGCAGGAATTCCTGCGGAATCCCATCCGCCAGGCCGGCGCCTTGCTGCTCAGCGGCGCCTTGCGCTCCATGCGCGCCAAGATGAATCCCGAAATGTACGGCGGCGCGCCGCTGCTGGGCGCCAACGGCGTCTGCATCATATCCCATGGCGCCTCTTCACCCCGCGCCGTCTATCATGCGATCCGCGTGGCGCGCGATTCCGTGAAACTGAATCTGAACGAACATATTATCCGGGCGGTGGGAGAGAGCCATGTATCATAAAGCAGACCAGAACGGCGGCAGCGATCATCCGGCGGTGGCGTTGGTGGCCACCGGGTCCTATCTGCCGGAAAAAATCCTCGCCAATGCCGATTTGGCGAAAATAGTGGATACTTCCGACGAGTGGATTACCACCCGCACCGGCATCCGGGAACGCCATATCGCCGATGCCGGCCAAGCCACTTCCGACATGGCGGCGCAGGCGGCCCAGCGCGCCCTCCAGCAGGCCGGGCTGGCCGCGCGGGATTTGGATTTGATCATCGTCGGCACCATCACGCCGGACATGTTTTTCCCCAGCACGGCCTGCTATGTGCAGCAGGCCATCGGAGCGGAACGCGCGGTTTGCTTTGACCTGGTGGCCGCCTGTTCCGGGTTCATTTTTGCCCTCGAAACCGGGCGCCGGTTCATTCAGACCGGCGGGTACCGGAATGTCATGGTCATCGGCGCGGAGAAACTGAGTTCGATCACCGACTGGGAAGACCGCTCCACCTGCGTGCTGTTCGGCGACGGCGCCGGCGCGGCGATTCTGCAGGCGCGCCCGGGAAGCCGGGGCATCATGTCCACCGTGATGGCGACCGACGGCAATCTCAGCGAACTGCTGAATATACAGGGCGGCGGCAGCCGCCATCCGGCCAGTCCGCAGACGCTGCGCGACCGCATGCATTACATCAAAATGACCGGCCGGGAGGTGTTCAAGCACGCCGTCGGCTGCATGCTCAATGCTTCGCAGGAGGCCCTGGCGCGCAGCGGCGTCAAGATTGACGAAATCGCCTGCATCATCCCCCATCAGGCCAACTTGCGGATTATCCAGGCCATTGGCCAGCGCTTGGGCGCGCCGCTGGAGAAATACTACGTCAACCTGGATCGTTGCGGCAACATGTCCGCCGCCTCCGTGCCGGTG
>JAXGSX010000453.1:0-2087 GCA_040775225.1 Kiritimatiellia bacterium
GCGCTGATCGGATACAACCTGTACGCCGGCCTGCGCCTGATGCGCGCCTGGCGGGAGCCGGATTTCGCCGTCCGCCATGTCTCCGCCCCCGACCTCCGCCCCGCCATCGCCTTCCTCCAGGACCGGGGCATCCGGCATTGTTTTGCTTCGCACTGGACGGCTTACCGGATCAATTTCATCACCGACGAAACAATTCTTTGCAGCCAGCCATACAACGAACGCTTCCAGCGCTGGCCCCTGCCCTACAAATCCGAGGTCGCCCGGTCCGACAACATTGCCTACGTGCTGACCGGCCGCACCCGTTTTCTCAATCCCCGCAAATTCGAGGAACACATGCAAATCATGGGCGTTGAATGCGGGCGCGCCGAACGGGGCGATTTCACGGTTTATTACGATTTTTCCGCCCCGGCCAGGCCCAGCCCATCGCGATCGTTGCCGGGCCGGATGCTGAAAACAGACGCCATCCACAATCAGTCCGACCTGCATAAACTCACCGACGGCGATTGCCAATCGCGCTGGACCACCCGCGCGCCGCAGCAAACCGGCATGTGGGTGCAAATTGATCTGCCCCGCGTTTACGATGTCAACCGTTTGACGCTCCACTACGGCCGGTTCCACCAGGATCGGCCGGCCGCGATCAACTTGCTGGCGCGGACCGGCGCCGGATGGCAGACCGTCGCCTCCGGCCTGCCCGCGACGCTGGACAAGTTTGCCATCCGGAACGGCCAGCCCCTTTACGAAGAAACATCGCGCCAAACCATCGCCGGCGCCGCCGTCCGGACCGACGCGCTGCGCCTGGAAATCAGCGTGCCGCGGTCCGGCCAAAGCTGGACGATCACCCAACTGGAAATCGGCGTAGCTGACCTGCAGGATGCGCCTTCAGCCGAATGAGAAAGCTTCCAGCGGACGGAACCCGCCCAGGCGCGCGGGAAGCTTGAGGGACATGGTCGCCAGGCGGGTGTTGTAAATCAAGGCCTGGGTGTTATAAAACTCCGCGGACAGCCGGATGCGGTTATCGCAGGCGGAAATGCGCGCGCGCGCATCCGGAGGCATCAAGCCGGGCGTGTCGGAAGCCGCTTGAATCGCCGCGTTCAAATCGTCTTCCGCCTGGCTCAGCCACCGGACGTCCTCCTCCAGCGGCCCTTTGCGCAAAGCCTGGCGCACTTCCGCCAATCGCGCCTCGCTGCGCCCGCCGCAATCCTCGGCGCACGCCTGGCCCAGCCAGGCGGCCACCGCGTCATGCCGCGCCAGCAATTGCGCCGCCAGTTGATCCCAGGCGCCCAAGGCCTGCTTGCGGAGGCGTTTCAGTCCGCGCATCACGCGCACCCCCCACCAAAACAGCGCCGCCAGCAAGAAAAATCCCAGCCCGTAAATCATGTTGGCCAATCCTTTCGATTTGCCGGTGAAATATATTTCATGTCAGTTTGATTGTAAAGCGTTATGCCCTCTGCCCGCCGCGGCGCTGAAGGCTGAATTTCGCCCAGCCATTCGTCCAACCAGCGCACTTTTTCCAGAATCATGGTCTCGCAAGTGGAAAACACCCCATCCAGGCGCAGCGCCAGGTCCAGCCATGGCTCGGCCCGGTAAATCGGGATGGCGGCCAGGGCGTTTTCCCTCTCATCCGCCGCGATGCGTTGCATGGCCTGCCGCTCATCCTGGTCGCCGGCCTGCTCCCAAACTGCGCGGCGCCTTAAAAAAGCAATTGTATTGCGGCAGGCGCGCATGGTGCGATAAACCAACTCCACCAATCGCGTTTCCTCCAAAAGATTACGCCGCGCCACGGAGTGCGGCGCCTGGGCGGCCGCCGCTTGTAAACAGTCCCAAGCCTGACGGCTTTCATCCATGGCCGCCGCATACTCGTTCTCAATGATTGCCCAGACATCCGCCGCCGGATCGTCCGGGACCAGCCCGGGGTAGAAACAACGATCCAGCCGGTCCATGACCAGGGAGACGCGCGACCGGGAACTAAGTTGATGGGCGGACAGCGATTCGTCGCCTTCCATCAAATAATACAGGTTGGCACAAAACGCGTCTGGAATTTTTGCCCCCGCTTGCGGGACCAGCGGATGCGCCGGGCCCAGGAACCC
>JAXGSX010000454.1:0-2086 GCA_040775225.1 Kiritimatiellia bacterium
ATATCAACTGGACAATAACCAGTACGAGATCGAGCGCGCGCTGGATTTGCTGTCGTTCGATCTCCGCGATCTCCAGCGCGCGACGGGGGAGCCCGCGCTGGATTCCTGGATCGCACGCGTGCGTGAGACGAAAAAATCATGGCGGCAGTCGTTTCGGGACCTGTGGCCGGTGTGCGTGATCCGGGGCGAACACAGTATGGCCGACATGCTGGAGATGCTGAACCAGCGGCGGGAACGGTTTGCCGCGGAATTCGCCCCGCTGCAGCGGGATGCGGAAGCGGCGATGGCCGCGGCCAGGCGGAAACACAACGTGACCGGGCCGGTGGCCGACCTGCTTCCCGCGCCGCCGCGCGAGCCGACATCCGATTGGTTGCAAAACCGCTATATTCTTAGCATCCACAACGGTTGCAGTTGGATGTACCTGGATCTGGGCGTGACCAATGCCCTGCGTTACCTGGGCAATCTGGGCTTTGATCTGCTGGAGAACAACTCGAAGCTCAAAATTACAAACGCCGCCACGCGCCTGGAGGCGTACCGGTTTTAGGATCCGCAGGAGACCTTGTTGCAGCGTTACGACATCCGGCAGATTTTCTGGCCGGTGGCACGGGGGCTGGCGTACCCGCCGGACATCGGACCCTGTCCGCCGTACCCGGAGTGGAGCGTGTTCGATCCCGGGATGGTCGAGCGCCGCCGGAGGAAACTCGAGTATGCGATCGAGCTTTTCGGCAAATATCAATCCTTCGCCGGATTCCAATTGGACGAAGTGCTTTCGGAGAACAAGTACCTTCCCGACCAGGCTTTTCCGCCGCCGGCCGATCACGCCAAGCGCGAACGGCAGGCGGCGCTGTTTAATGACTATCTGGCGGGAAAATATGACGCGGCGATGTTGCGCCGGCTGGGATTGGCCGGGCCCGGTGCGATCCGCGTGCCGGATCGCGGGGCAGCCATGACCAACAAGGTTCTTTGGATGGAGTACCAGGATTTCATTTCCGACACCGACGAAAAATACTGGACTGAGGTTGACCGGTATGCCCATGCCCTCAAGCCGGATGCCATCGTGTGGGAGCTGTTAAATGCGATCTGGTATGTGCAGAATCCATTCTGCCATCGGTGGTCCATGCGCGCCCGCCATGCTGATGTGGTGGATGTCGCCGTCTGGCAGCAGGGCTCGCCCAACATTTCGTGCTGGCTCGACTTGCTCGGCGCCAACGCTGCGGGACCGGTTTCGTATACCCCGAGCCCCACGAAAGGCGGCAGCGCGGCAACGCTGCGCCGCGAGTTCGCCATGAGCACGGCGCATGCCCGCGCCAATCATGTGTTTACCTGCGACAGCTTCTTCATGAACTCGAGCAAGACCTTCCGCAAGTCCAAGGATGGCGTTTGCGACAGCGCAATTCTCGTATGGGACTCTGTCGTTGAACATTGCGAGCGCATTGGCCGCATCGAGCCGTACCTGGCGCATACCCGCGGCGGATGGCCGGTGGCGCTCCTCTATTCCGAGCGTTCTTCGGTGGCGGACGGGCGGACGGTGTCGCATTTTGAGAACCACGTGGGACTGTACCGCGCCTTGACCGAAGCGCACATCGGTTTTGACACGCGCTTTGCGGACAGCCTGGCGCCCGGGCAACTGGACGGATACAAGGTGCTGATTCTCACGAGAGCGTCCGTGCTGACCGATGCGCAGGTTGAGTGCCTGCGCGCATGGGTGGGCCAGGGCGGTTTTCTGATCGCAACCGGCGGGGCGTCGCTCTGCGATCGCTGGGGGCGCCCGCGGGAAAATTACCTGCTCCAGGACGTGTTGGGCGTCAATCACGTCAAGCCGCGCCAGCGCGGGAAACTCTGGGGCGCTGTGCGCCTGAAGGGGGACGGCCCTGAAGTTATGTGCAATTCGTACGAATCCGACGTGGTTGCCATAAACACCGCATCCATAGAACGGCGCTGGGCGGATACCGAAGAGCCGGCGGTGACATTTAACAAATACGGCCAGGGTGCCTGCTTGTTCCTGACCGCTTGTTTTCCGGGATTGTCGCTGGCGCGGCCGAAGGGAGCATTGATGCGGGGACCCCGCACACTGAAATTCCATGAG
>JAXGSX010000455.1:0-2065 GCA_040775225.1 Kiritimatiellia bacterium
CGCTGGGCGCCGGCGTTAAATGCGATTATATCGGCCGGCCGTTGCGGATCGGCGACCGGATCGGGGTCTGTCCCGCCATCCACTGCCATAAATGCTATTTCTGCACGATTGCCAAGACCCCCGAAAAATGCACCGACTGGAAGACCTACGGCACCTGGCCGCGCGCCGACCGGGAACCGCATTTCACCGGCGGTTACGGCGATTACCTTTACATCCACGATCCCAATTCCGTGGTGCTGAAATCCGAAACCAGCGCGGAACGCACGGCCTTCCTCGAGCCGATGGCGGTGGTGGTGCATTCCATGCTGCATGCCAATATCAAAATCGGGGATACGGTTGCGGTGCAGGGATGCGGGCCGATCGGACTGCTGACCATCGCCTGCTGCAAACTGGCCGGCGCGGCGCGGGTGATTGCCACCGGGCGCAGGAACCGGAAACGCCTGGAACTGGCGCGCGCCATGGGGGCCGATTTCACCATTTGTTCCGCGGACATCCCGGATGCCGGGCAGCGCCGCGAGTTCGTTTTCGAACATTCGCTGAATCTGAAGGGCGCGGATGTCGTGATCAACACCGTCGGATCGGCGCCCGCCTTCCAGGAATGCCTGGGATTCGTACGCAACAGCGGCACGGTGGTGGAGGTGGGCAATTTCGTTGACTCCGGATCCATTCCATTCAATCCCTGCACCGATCTCCTGGCCAAAGGAATCCGCATCATCGGCAGTTTTGACAACGAAGCGGAGCATTTTGTCAGGGCTTTGCCGCTGATCGCGGACGGGCGGATTCCGCTGGAAAAACTGATTACGCACCGGGTGCCGCTCGAGGATTTGCCGCGCGCGCTGGCGGCCGTGGGCGGCGATGGCGTTCTCGACGGCCATGAAATCGTCAAGGCCATGGTTGATCCGCAGCAAAGCAACCGTTGAACCACTTAACCAGGAACCATCATCATATGTTGCGTAATATCCCTGCCTGCATTTCTCCGGACTTGATGCATGCCCTTATGAGCATGGGGCATGGCGATGAAATCGTGCTGGCCGACGCCGATTTTCCCGGGCCGGCGCTGGCCCGGCGCCTGATCCGGGCCGACGGCGTGCCGTTAACCGACTTGCTGGCGGCCATTCTGCCGTTCTTCCCGCTGGACGGGTTTGTCGAGCATCCGGCGGCGGTCATGGATTACCGTCCCTGGAGCGCATCGGAGCCGGCATCCTTCGCGCAGTTTCGCGAGACGTTCACGGCCCAAAAATGCCGCGTGCCGGAATTGGAACTGGTCGAACGGTATGCCTTTTACGATCGTGCCGGCCGGGCCTATGCCGTGGTCATGACCGCCGAGCGCGATGGCAACCTGATTTTGAAAAAAGGCCCGGTGATGATCTAAAAACCGAGTATTAGACCGTTCCTTTTAGAAATGATATCCCATTGAATGGGACAAGCTGCGTAGCAAATATATTCGTGTCGAGTGTCGGGTGTCGCGTGACGAGTGTCGGAATGCTTTTATGGTAGGATGATCTGGTCTAAAGTGTTAGTGTTAAAGTTTCGGGTTGACGCAGGCGTCAGGCCCTGCTGCGGAGAGGAAACAAAGCGAAATTGGGTTGCGGGCATAAGCCCGCCTTGGGGAGGATGCCATGTTCAGCCGAGCCATCGTATATATCCGTTTCCGCCAGGCGTTGCGCGCCGCGCTGGCGTTGTCCGGCGTAGCCGTGTTTGCTGCGCCGGCGGACCTCCCGCCGCCGCCCGAATTATCCGTGCCGGTTTGCGCGGTGCCGCCGGCGTTGGACGGCCTGCTGGACGATGCCTGCTGGAACAATGCCGCCCGGATCGAGCGGATGCGAATATACGGCAAGGACGAGACTGGCGATGCCGCGTCTTTCCGGCTGGCGCGGGATGATCAATGGCTGTACCTCGCCGCGCAAATCAGGCATCCCCGGCCGGAAAGCATCCACCCCAGGATACGCGAGCGGGACGGCAGCGTTCACCAGGATGATTCCATCGAGATTTTCGCGGACCCGGGAACGGACGGCCGTTTATATTACCATTACATTTTAAACGCCGCCAATGTCCGCGCGGAACA
>JAXGSX010000456.1:0-2065 GCA_040775225.1 Kiritimatiellia bacterium
CTGGATCCTGCCGCGCGTCGCGCGCTGCCACGACAAGCCGCAAGCGCTGGCGCCGGCGAATGCCATGACCATCATTCTGCACCTGGCCGTGAGCCTTGTGATGGCCGCCGTATTGCTGGCTGCACGCTGAGGCGCCGCACGTTCACGCCTTGCCCGTCGGCCTTTACAAGAGAGATTCCTTATACGCCTGCAACGCTTTCCGGGCTTCCGGCTTGATGGGGATTGCGCGCAGAAGCCGGTCAGCCCGCAGGGAAAGGCGCTTCATTTCCAGTACGGCATGCCGCGCCAGGGCGGGCCTGAGCATGATTCCGGCGGCGCGCCGGAGATCGCCGGGCGTATTTGTCCCGCGCCCGTAGACACGGCGCAGGAATTTCCGGTCGCCGGGCGTTCCGTGCCGGAACGCATTAAGGAGCAGGAGAGTTCGCCTGCCCTCGCGTATGTCGGCCATTACGGGCGCGATATTTGTTTTCCGCCCGGCCTGCCCGCCGCCGAGGTCATCCTTGATTTGAAAGGCGCGTCCCACGCACATGCCGAACCGGGAGAGCGCGGCGATTGTCCGCGGCGCCGCGCCCGCAAGGGCGGCGCCCATTGCCAGGGGCATGGCAAAGCTGTAGTGCGCGGTCTTCCGATCGTAAATGCGGCATATTGCGGCATGGTCCATGCGGTCAAGCGGAGTTTGAGTGTACAGCAGCTCTTCCAGCTCGCCGGCGGCGGTGACCAGGGCCGCGCGCGTAAGCTGTTCCAGCGCGCGCTGTTTTCCGACAGGACCCGCGCGGACCGAGATGAACGCGCGTATGGCCAGCGCGTAGAGCGCATCGCCCATCACCAGGGCCAAATCTTCACCCCGGACGCGCGCCGGCGCCCCGGATTTCCGCCGGAGCTTCATCAGCATGTGAAGCGCAGGCCCGCCGCGCCGGCGGGAGTCGCGGTCAATAAGGTCGTCATGGATGAGAATGAAAGCGTGAAGAAGCTCGAGGGCAACGGCTGCGGCGTAAATGCTTTTTGCAGGCCGCGGGGCATGGCCCATGTATCCCAGGATAAAGAGCGCGGGGCGCAGGCGCTTGCCTTTGCGCAGGAGATAGCGGCGCAGCCTGTCGCGGCAGGGCGGCGGAAGCGAGGTCCAGGGGAAGGCCGCGCGGGCCATGGTGAAGCGATAAAATGCCTTTTCAATCCGGCTTTTGATTTCACTTACCGTTTTACTTGGCATTGTGGTACGATATCATTGTTCGCGAGGAACTTCAATGACGATTGGCGCGCAATGAAAGACGTCGTTATCATCGGAGGCGGGTTTGGAGGGCTTTCGGCGGCCCGCCGCCTGGCAGGCATGGGCGGCGAAATCCGGGTCACGCTGCTGGACCGCAAGGAAACGTTTGATTTTCTTCCCCTGCTCCCGGACATTGTCGGCGGCCGCATTCCGCCCGCCGCGGCGTCGGCCGGGCTCTGCGGGCTGGCCCAACGTCACGGCTTCGCGTTTCAGCATGATACGGTTGAGGGCATAGACCTCGGCCGCAGGGCAATCGTCGGGCGCCGCAGCGCCTATCCGTTCGACGCGCTCCTGGTTGCCGCCGGCAGCGAGCCGAATTATTTCGGGGATGCCTCGATCCAGAAGTCCGCCTATTCGTTCAATTCGTGCGGGGACAGCGAGCGCCTTGCGGCGGCGCTATCCGCCGCTCATGTTGAAACCTGCGTGATTGTGGGCGGCGGGTACACCGGCATCGAGATGGCAACACACGTCCGGCGGCGGTTTGCGCGCGCCGGCAGGGCGCTGCGGATCATCATTGTCGAAGCCGCGCCGTCCATTCTTGGCGCCATGCCGGACTGGATAAGGCGCTATGCCCGCGACAACCTCGGGCGGCTTGAAATAACCGTCATGGAGAACTGCCGGCTGGCCGGCGTGGCTGAAGGCCGGGTTTTCCTGGGGGGTGGCGAGGCCTTTGACAATGCGCTGGTCATCTGGTGCGCCGGCGTCCAGGCGCCTGCCTTTGCAAGGGCGCTGCCTTTTGAGAAAGGGCCCCAGGACCGTATCCTGGTGGAGGGCAGCCTTGAGATAAGGAATAGGCCGGGC
>JAXGSX010000457.1:0-2049 GCA_040775225.1 Kiritimatiellia bacterium
GATCAAAATAATCAGCCAGCCATACTCGATGGCTAAGATTTAACCCATTTTTTATTC
Source organism: Kiritimatiellia bacterium (assembly GCA_040775225.1). Classification (GTDB taxonomy): domain Bacteria; phylum Verrucomicrobiota; class Kiritimatiellia; order JAAZAB01; family JAAZAB01; genus JAXGPF01. The sequence continues at coordinate 58 of JAXGSX010000457.1, forward strand.
CGCGCGAACTGACAGATTTCCATATTTGCATCCATTCTCTAAGGCGCTTTGCTGATCCGGATGACCTGGCAAACAAATGCACATGATCAGGCATTATCATATAATCGCCAACATACCAACCATCATTCGCCGCCGATCTTTCCCACAAATCATGCAGAATACCATGCGCTATTTCATTAGCCAATATATGATTCCTACGCCATGTTGTGACTGACAGAAATACCAGAGGTGTATCACTAAATGCCGAAAGATGCGCCAAATGCCGATGCGTTTTGGACTTGTTCACATCCCTCATCTTCCTCCATTGGAGCCGGGGCGCCCTCGCCCCGCTCTGCTGCCTTTGCTTTCCTCCCTTGGAGCAATGGCGCCCCGGCTCCATCAAACTAGAGTCCGGGGCGAGGGCGCCCCGGCTCCATTTGCATATCAACCAGAAGTGCGGGCATCTCGGCGCCGGATCGGAATCAATCGCCTTAGCCCGGACCCTGATTTTCCAGCAGGTCGCACAGCACCCGCGCGCCATCGCTTTTTGGATAGGCCCGTATGATTTTATGCGCCATGCGCAAGGTTTTACGCAAGGCCGGCATCTGGCTCTTTAACTGTGTTTGTAATTCGCGATATTTCACAAGATCATCCGGACAAAGATCACGCTGCACCTTCCCTAAATCGCGCACACTGCGCCAGAGCCGGACATGTTTAAACATATCCGCCATGGTTTTGGTGAAGTGCCGGGTGATCTTGTAATCCGCATTCCTGGGGAAACACCCTTTTTTGACATCGAACCGCTTCTGGGCAAAATTGTCATTCCGCCACAAATCGCGGTCTTTTTTCCGCCGGAAATCAGGGATATCGTATGCGCGCCCGTTTTCCACCGACGACCGGTAGCCGAGTATGCCGGCGGCAGTGCAATCCGCGGCGGTATAAATGTCAAATGGCGCAGGGACACCATCCCGGATTTCACGCGCAAAATAATACAGCACCCAGAAATCGCCGCCGCCATGGCCGGTAAGTTTGGCAACATCGCCCAATTCCGGCCAATCCACCGTCACTTTCATCTTCGGCCCGGTCGGCATGCCGCCCAGGCGCAGCTTGATTTCCCCGTTGCCCCCGTATCCCTCGACTTCGGCCGCGCCCAGGGTGCCCCACAGGCGCTGCTGATGCGTATCGCTGGACATTTCCCCCATCAGGTTGCGCACCACGGCGCCGCCGGACAAGGTAACCAGGGACGCTGCCACTCCGCCTTTGTCAGCCGGCCCGTGGCGCAACACGCCGGGCAGCGAATGCCGGCATGGGAGCGCGGCAATCCGCACCGGCCTCTGCCCGCTGATGATCATCATGGGTCCCAGCGAATGGGTGTCGTAATAATGCAGATTCAGCCAACTGCGCCAGTTATGGACGGTATTTCCCGGCACGACCGGATTGCCGAACAGGTAGGTGTACCCCAGCAAAATGCAATTATGCACATACTCGAATTCGGCGTACATCAACTCGCCGAACAAGCCCTCCCGATATTTTTTCGCCAGCCACATATTGGTCTTGGTGAACGGGTAGTTTTCCGCGAGATTGTAAACCAAACCGCTTTTTTCAACGGCCTCCACCAGGCGCACGCCTTCGGCCATGGTATGGAACGCGGTTACTTCCGAAAGCACGTGTTTCCCGGCCTGGAGGCAGCGGGTGGCGTCAGCCGCATGCGCCGGACAGTAGGTGGCCAGCAAGACCGCATCCATATCGCACGCCAGGAATTTTTTATCGTCATCCGTCGCCATCGCGCCCGGATTGGCGGCGCTGAAATTAGCGCGCATATCCGCATTATAATCGCAGCCGGCGACAACCTCGAACCCGGCCGCGGCGCAGGATTGGTAAAAGGCGCGGCCCCGGCCCAGGCCCCAGATGCCGAGCTTAATCTTTTTCCCGAAACCGATCCCGCCGGATTTCTTTTGTTTGGCTTTTGGGCTTTTCATCTTCCGTGGCTCCGATAGTAATTAAAACCTTCGA
>JAXGSX010000458.1:0-2009 GCA_040775225.1 Kiritimatiellia bacterium
AAAATACCACCAAACCCCCGGCGGCGGGGGGGGCCGGGGGCCGCACCCCCCCCCCCCCGCTCCGTTTTGCTGTTTCCTGAATCCGTGATGGGGTCTGGATGCCGCGCGCAGTGCGGCGCCACGGCCGGGGCAGCGTCAGGCTTGATCTTCTATCCCGGCAGCCGTGCCCTTCCCGCCTATGTTGTCCGGCCGACGCTTGACACCACCGCCGCGCTTTGGCAATCTCCCCGCTCCAACTCATGCCGGGCATGCTTTTGGGCGGCCGGCGGGCGGGCAGGTAAATCCTCATGCCATTGCGTTTTATAACACAGCGGTTGCAATTTCAGCGGCTGCTGAGTTCGCCGATCGGTAAAACGGCGGTCATCTATCCCATGGCCTTCCTGGGCGGGCTGGCCGGCGGCATGGCAGTCCTGGGCATGGTATTTTTCGCCGACGACCGATTACGCGCCACGCCGGCGCAGGTCGGCATGGTGGCCGCCGTCTGGTCGGTATTTTACGTTATCGGATGCTTCTTGCTGCGTCCTTTGGCAACCCGCCTGCATCCGCGCCACAGCCTGCTGGCGGCAACAAGTTTGCTGGCCGTTACGGTATATGCCATCTGCCTGGCGCCGACCTTGTTGTGGGCCGGATTGTTTTATGCCGTTTTCGGCCTGTCGGTGGCCCTGTTCTGGCCGCCGATCATGGGGTGGCTGGCGGCGGGAATCGAGGGCCCGCGCCTGGGCCGCGCCCTGGGATGGTTCAGCCTGTCCTGGAGCAGCGGCTCCATTCTCGGCCAGGGCCTGGCCGGCTGGCTCAGCGACGTTAACACCGTCCTGCCTTTGGCGGTCTCCGCCACCATTTACCTGTCCGCCGCCTGCCTGATCCTGGGCGCCATTCTGACGATGCCGCACCTCGCCAAAGACGCCCCGGCGCAGGACAGCGAACCTGCCGGCGGCGCGGCCGCGCCAAGATCGCTGGCAGTCGCCGGGTGGGTCGGCGCCTTTGCCGTCTTCATCTCCCTGGGCGTGATCATGAATGTATTTCCCATCGCCGCCAAAAATCAACTTGGATTCAGCCGCAGCCTTGTCGGAGTGATCCAGTTGTTCCGTGTGCTGGCTTATTCCATCTGCCTGGGAGGCTTCGGCTGGCTTAAATTCTGGCATTACCGCCGCCAGCCGATGATGATCAGTCTGGCGTTGACCGCCATGCTCTGCGCGGGATTAATCCCGGCGCGGTCAGCCTGGCAGTTCATGGCGTTGGCAGCCGGGCTGGGCACAATGATGGCTTTCGCCTACTCCAACAGCATTTTCCATGGCGCCTCCAGCGTCGGCGGCAATGCCGCGCGGCGGGCCTGGCAGATGGCCATTCATGAGGGGGTGGTCAGCGGCGGCGTCATCATGGGGTCGGTGGCCGGCGGGCTGATCTACGGCAGCGTGAATGCTATGGCCGCCTACACCATGTGCGCCGCAATGGCCCTGCTCGGCCTGCTGGCGCAGGCATTAATCTTCCGCCGCTTCGGGCAATCATGACTGGCGCCCACCCGCCCGCGCGGGAAAATCCGCGCTTGACCATTCCGCCGGCCCAGCTACAATGCAAAGAATCTTACCGCGGGTGTAGCTCAATGGTAGAGCTCCAGCCTTCCAAGCTGGCTGCGAGGGTTCGATTCCCTTCACCCGCTCCACTTTTAATAGTTTACTATCAAGCATTTGCGTTAATGCCACTGAATTTTTAGTTGTTGACAATATGTGCGCATAATAGCACAAAAAGGCCGTTTTAAGCGGTTATTTTGTCAACAATTTGTCAACGGCGCCGTTCTTGCGCGGCTACAGGCCGTCGCGATCAACGGCTTGTGCGAGATTGTCAATTGTCAAGGGCTGACCCTGGAATCCTGGAATCCCCATCGTCAACGTCCGGCCGGGCACCCCCTATGCAAGGCCGCCGGGATGTGATAGACCGGCGGCATGAAGACTAAACAACGCGCAGGTAGACGGAGCCGGGCGCTGCGGACAGCGGCGCAACGGCAGGAACTG
>JAXGSX010000459.1:0-1992 GCA_040775225.1 Kiritimatiellia bacterium
CCTTGCGCGCGTCGCGCGCTTTGCTGCTCAATGTCTCGGGCGGACCGGATTTGACCTTGCGGGAAGTGCAACACATCGTGGCGCGCCTGGGCGATCATGGCGGGGCGGAAGCCCTGCTGATGACGGGTATGGTCTGCGATCCGGCGCTCGCCGGCAAGGTCTGGGCCATGGTCTTCCTGGCCGAGGAAGCCAATCCCGCCGGGTTGGCCGCGGCGGAAAAATCGGCGCTGGCGGCCGCGCCGCGCGGGAAAGCCACGCAGCTCAGCCTGTTCGGCGCCAACTCCGCGGGCCGGTTTGAAGGCGTCGAGCCGACGATCATGGACAGCGAGAACCTGGATAAACCGACATTTATCCGGCGCGGGCTGCTGATTCAGAAAGTGCGCGATGCGTCAGCATGAATCCGCCTCCTGCCTGGCCGCGCCCGGCAAAGGATTGAACCGAATTTGGGTTGAAACGCCATGGAAAACACCGGCATCCAGCTTTCAATCGTAGTCCCCGCCTATAACGAGGAAGCCCGCCTGGGAAAGATGCTGGACGCATATCTGCCGTATTTTCAGGAAAGCTTCGGCGCGGACTATGAATTGCTGGTGGTGGTTAACGGGTCGCGCGACGCCACGGAATCCGTGGCGCGTTCTTACTTGCCGCGCTTTCCGCAGTTGCGCGTCATAGTGGAAGCCCGCGCCATCGGCAAAGGCGGCGCGGTCATGCTGGGATTGTCAAGTGCGCGCGGCCGGTTGATCGGTTTTGTGGATGCCGACGGCGCGACTCCGCCGGCGGCTTTCCATGAACTGGTCCGCCGGATCGGCGATGCCGGGGCCGTGATTGCTTCGCGCCGGCATCCCCGATCATTGATCAGTCCGCGCCAGCCGCTGAGCCGGCGGGCTGCCTCGCGCGTGTTCAACTGGTTCGTGCGGCTTTTATTCGGATTGCGAATATCCGACACCCAATGCGGCGCCAAGTTGATGACCCGCGCCGCCGGCCGGGCGGTGTTGCCGGCGTTGGGCGTCACCCGATGGGCGTTTGATGTGGATTTGCTTTTCCAGTTGCGCCGCGCCGGCTTCGCGATTGTCGAAGTCCCGACCGAATGGCATGATATTTCCGGGTCGCGCCTCAACATTTTCCGGGCTTCCCTGGAGATGTCGCTGGCGATGATCCGGCTCCGTCTGCTGTATTCGCCCCTGCGCTGGGTCGTGGGCGTGTACGACCGGACCATGGGAAGGATATTCCACGCGTGAAACCGCTGACCGGCAGCAAAGCTTTGGTGACCGGCGGGGCGGCGCGCATCGGCCGCGCCATTTGCCTGGCCCTGGCCGACGCCGGATGCGATGTGGCCGTGCATTGCCATCGTTCGTGCCGCGCGGCCGGGGACCTGGCGGACGCATTGCGCCGGCGCGGCTGCCGGGCGGCGGCCTTGCCGGCCGATCTGGCGCAACCTTCGGCATGCCGCCGCCTGATCGGCGCCGCCCGTCGCGCGCTGGGCGGCCTGGATATCCTGGTCAATAGCGCCGCCGTCTTCCACCGCCGCGACCTGCGGCATACCTCCGCCGGCGATTTGCGCGCGGCCTGGGAAGTCAACCTGGCCGCACCCGTGCTGCTGATGCGTTACTTCGCCGCGCAAACCGCCGCCGGCCGGATTGTCAACCTGCTGGACCAGCGCATAGAATCCAACCGTTCCGACGCCCTGGCTTACTCGCTGTCGAAAAAAGCCCTGGCGGATGCAACGGCTGCGGCCGCCATGGAACTGGCGCCGGGCATTACCGTCAACGGCATTGCCCCCGGACCGGTGCTGCTGCCGCGCCGCCGGGCGGCGCGCGAACCCGCGGGGGCCATCCCGCTGGGATACCGGCCGGCGCCGGAGGATGTTGCCGCGGCGTTGATTTTCCTGTTGACCAGTCCGGCCGTTACCGGCCAGGTGATTTTTGTGGATGGCGGCCAGCATCTGCGAGGATGATATGACGTATAGGGATTTGGTGCAGCTGGACGAATTGATTC
>JAXGSX010000460.1:0-1990 GCA_040775225.1 Kiritimatiellia bacterium
ATCGGCATTTCCATGGAAAACAGCAGTCGGCGCGGCGCGGGAGGGCGTGCCGGAACTTCAACGTCCGGCGCCCTGATCGCGGCGCGGGTGGTGAAATTATGAAAACTAAACAGTACCGCGTAGCCATTCAACCCCAGGGCAGACATGTTTTTGTCCTGCCGGGAACCACCCTGCTGGAAGCGGTCGCCGGCAGCGGCGTGGTGCTGGACACGCCTTGCGGCGGCGCCGGCACCTGCGGCAAATGCCGCGTGCGGGTAACCGCCGGAACCGCCGCGCCGACGGGCGCGGATATCGCGGCGTTCACCCCCGGGGAACTGGCGGAAGGCTGGCGGCTGGCCTGCCAGTTGCGCGTGCAAAGCGATCTGACCGTGGATATTCCCAGCTCTTCGATGTTTGCCGATCAGCACCAGATACTCGCCACCGCCGCCGCCGGTAAAATTGAAGTGGCGCCGGCCATCCGCAAGCGTTTCCTGGAATTGGCCGAGCCCTCAATGGAAGATTCAACCCCCGATCTGCTCCGCCTGGAAAAAGCCGCCGGATCATTCAAAACCGACATGCGCGTGCTGCGCCAGCTGCCGGCGCGTTTGCGAGGGTGCGGGTTTAAAGGTACGGCAGTGCTGGCGGATAATTTTCTGATTGATTTCGAGCCGGGCAATACTGCGGCGCAGGCATACGGCGCGGCCTTTGATCTGGGGACAACCACGCTGGTCGGCGCCCTGCTGGATTTGAATACCGGCAAGCAACTCGCCGTGGTTTCGCGCATGAATCCGCAAATCCGTTTCGGCGACGACGTGCTGTCCCGCATCCGCCACGCTTCCGCCTGCCCGGAATGCCTGGGGGATGTCCATGGCGCGGTCACCCATGAGATGTCCACCATGCTGGAAACGCTTTGCCGCGAGGCCGGCGTGGAACGCCGGCATGTGTACGAGGTTGCCGTCGCCGGCAATACCGCCATGCAGCAGATGCTCTGCGGCATTGATTCCCGCGCCCTGGGCGAGGTGCCGTTTGTGCCGTCGCATGCCCGCGGGCTGCTTTTCCCGGCCCGCGACATCGGGTTTTCCATCGCGCCATGCGGCATGGTCTATGTCTTTCCCGTCATCGGCGGATTCGTCGGCGGCGATACCACCGCGGGCATCCTGGTGACCCGCCTCCTGGAGCGGGAAGGGCCGGTGCTGATGGTGGACATCGGCACCAACGGCGAAATTGTCCTGGCCCACGAGGGCCGGATGTGGTGCGCTTCCGCCGCCGCCGGGCCGGCTTTCGAAGGGGCGCGCATAGCCTGCGGAATGCGCGCCGCGCGCGGCGCGATCGAAAAAGTGGTATTCCAGGACGATGTTCAACTGGGGGTCATCGGCCAGGCGCCGCCCAGCGGCATCTGCGGCAGCGGTTTGATAGATTTGATCGCCGAGTTGCTGAATGTTGGCATCATTACCCCGGAGGGCCAGATTTGCGCGCCGGCTGAGTTGCCCGCCGGTCTGCCGAAAAACCTGGCCCGGCGCGTGCGCATCAACGGGGGCGGCATGGCGGAATTCCTGGTGGCGGCGCGCGCCCGGGGCCAGGCCGAGGAGCCGGTCGTGCTGACGCAGCGCGATGTCCGCGAAGTGCAGCTCGGCGCCGGCGCCATCCGCGCCGGCATTGCCATCATCCTGAAACACGCCGGCATTGAAGCGGACCGGCTGAAAGCGGTTTTGCTGGCGGGCGGTTTCGGCAATTTCATCCGGCGCAACCATGCCCAGCGCATCGGCCTGCTGCCGCAGGGCATTGCGCATGAGAAAATCGTTTATGTCGGCAACGCCTCGCTCAGCGGGGCGCAGTGGGCGCTTTTGAGCGTCGCGGAACGCAAACGCGCCGAGACGCTGGCACGTCAGGCGCAGCATATTGATTTGTCGCGCGACCCGGAATTTCAGATGGTGTTTGCCGAATCCATGATTTTTCCTGAAACATGACATCCCTGAGCACAACCTCCCTGTCGGTTGACGCCGTCAAGGGC
>JAXGSX010000461.1:0-1960 GCA_040775225.1 Kiritimatiellia bacterium
AACATGAGCGCCATCTACGAAAACAACGCAGCTTCGATCGGCCATACGCCCTTGGTGAAACTGAACCGCATCGTCAAGGGGAGCCATGCTGTCGTGCTGGCCAAGATTGAGGGGCGCAATCCCGCTTATTCGGTCAAATGCCGGATTGGCGCGGCCATGATCTGGGATGCCGAACGCCGCGGGTTATTGAAGCCTGGGGTTGAAATCGTGGAGCCGACCAGCGGCAACACCGGGATCGCCCTGGCTTATGTAGCGGCCGCGCGCGGATACAAGTTGACCCTGACCATGCCGGAAACCATGAGTATCGAACGGCGCAAAGTGCTTGCCGCTTTTGGCGCCAGGCTGGAGTTGACCGCCGGAGCGGATGGCATGAAAGGCGCCATCAAAAGAGCCGATGCGATTGTCGCCTCCGATCCCCGGAAATATTTCATGCCCCAGCAATTCAAGAATCCCGCCAATCCGGAAATTCACGAGAAAACCACCGGCCCCGAAATATGGGCCGATACGGACGGCGCCATTGACATCCTGATCTCGGGGGTGGGCACGGGCGGAACCATTACCGGCATTTCCCGGTTCGTTAAAAAAGGGCGGGGCCACCAGATGCTGTCCGTGGCCGTCGAGCCCAGGGAAAGCCCGGTCATCTCGCAGAAACTCGCGGGGCAGGAACTCAAACCGGGCCCCCACAAGATTCAGGGATTGGGCGCCGGCTTTATTCCCGAAACGCTGGACCTTTCGCTGGTTGACCGCGCGGAACAGGTTGACAGCGTCGAAGCTATCGCATACGCGCAGCGGCTGATCCGCGAGGAGGGCATTCTGGCCGGCATCTCCAGCGGAGCGGCGGTGGCCGCCGCCTGCCGTTACGCGTTCCAGGCAGAATGGGCCGGCAAAGTCATCGTGGTGATCCTGCCGGATGCCGGAGAGCGTTACCTTTCCACCGCGCTCTTTGAAGGCATCTGAGCCAATTTCAAAAGTCCCCCGGCGGGTTTATCCCGCTGAAGACAAAGGTTGTTAAATATTGATTCGCTCCGGGAAAGACGGAACCTTTCATCATTGGTTTCAGGAAAGCAAACCGTATTCTAGGCGCTGCAATCCCCGTCTTTTTCTCTTTATTCATTGTCCCGCAATAATATATTTCCTGGGTCCGCCCTGTTAAGCCTCGAAATTTGCTGGCATTTTCCGGGCAAAACCATTACATTCAGCCGCTGTGAATATGCAATCGTTGCCCGAATTGTTGCGGGAGATGGCGGACCGCCATCCGCATTTGCCAGCAATCGCGTTTTTTGAACGTACGCTCGATTTCAGGGAATTCAACCGGCAAAGCGACCGCCTGGCCGCCTGGCTGGCGCGCCGCGGAATTGACCGGGGCGACCGGGTGGGGCTGTATTGCGTCAACTCGGACTTCTTTGCCATCGCCTACTTCGGCATAGTCAAGGCCGGCGCCGTGGTGGGGCCGGTCAACCTGCTTCTCAACCCGAAGGTAATATCCTAAATCCAGCAGGATGCGGGCGCGCTGGCGTTTATTTTTTTTGAAGCGTTTGCGCCGGCGGTGGCTGCAAACGCGTGAAACATCGGCAGGACCACCAGCACCTTTTCCCGGCCCGGCTCGATTTTCAGGGCCCGCGCCGAGCTGCCGACGTTGGCGGCCAGGTTGCGGTGCGAAAGCATGGCGCCTTTCGGATGCCCGGTGGTGCCGGCGGTGTAAAGAATGGCCGCCAGATCGCCGTCCGGTTCGAAGGCAATGGCGGGCGCCGCGTCCGCGCAGGCGATGGCCTCCGTCCAGGCGGCATCGGATGGCGCGGCCGGGTTGCCGCCGATGCACAAAAACAATTCCAGGCACGGCGTTGCCGGACGCACAGCCGCCACCGCCGGCGCAAACGCTTCAAAATAAATCAAGGCCCGCGCGCCGGCATCCTGCAGGATGTAGGATATTTCCTTCGGGTTGAGCAGCAGGTTGACCGGC
>JAXGSX010000462.1:0-1952 GCA_040775225.1 Kiritimatiellia bacterium
AATCAAGACGATGCATGAGCGGCCGTCGGCCTGGGCGGTGGATTCCAACACGGTGTTTTACGCGGGGATGGAAGGGACGCTGACGGCGCGGGGTTGGGTGAAGGGCGGGGGGGACGTTGTGCGGATGGCCGCGCATATCGGGCGGGTGGACGCCACGTTCCGCGCGGGCGAGCCGGCGCGGTTCAGCTTCGAAGTTTTGAACACCCTGGCTGATGAAAAATCGCTGGTGCTGCGAGGGACGGTGAAAGACCTGGAACGGCGGCTGGTGCTGGAGCAGGAAGTGGCGGCGGCGGCCGGGCCGGGGGCCTTGACGGCGGTTGCGTTCGGGATGGAGGAACTGGCGGCCAACGGGTTGTTCTGGGGGGAATTCAAGCTGATGGAGCAAGGCCGCGTGCTGCAGGAGGCGAAAATCCAATTTGCCCGGACGCTGGCGGTCAATCCCCGGGACTGCACGGGGGAGGAGATGCGCAGCGGATTCACGGTCGCCAAGGCAGTGAATGCGCCGACGTACCAGAAGTGGGGGTTGATTCATTACGACGGCTGGGCGGCGCTGGAGCCGGAAGAGGGCGAGTGGTATTTCGACCGGCTGGACTTGAAGGTCAACAGCCTGCTGGCCGCCGGCACCATCCCCATTATCATGCTGGACGATCCGCCGGATTGGTACCGGCAAAGAGTTAAAACCCAGGGATACATGGGATATTATTACCCGGACACGGATGACGCCCGGGGCATGGAACTCTGGAAAAAATACGCGCGCTCTCTTGCGGAACGCTACCGGGGCAAGGTGCATGATTACGAAGTCTTCGGCGAGGCCTACGGCCGTTCCAATCCGCGGCATTACGGGCGGTTGGTGGCCATCACTGCCGATGAATTGCATGCCGTGGACCCGGAAATCAAGGTGGCCTGTAATTATGCCGGCTACCATGATTGGGCGCGCGGCGTCGCCAGGGAAGCGGCCGGGAAGGCCGATATCTACACGTTTCATCCTTACGGCTGGGTAGGGGGCGCCGGCAACCTGCAACTTACCGACGAGTCCGTCCTGGAGCCTTATGCCGGTTTTCTGCTCCAGGCGCTTCAGGATGGCGCGGCGGCGGGCCGGCCGGAACGGCCCTGGCGCTGGGCCAATACGGAATACGGCTGCTACCAGTTGCTGGGGTTGGCCTTGCACGAGGATGGATATCCCGTGACGGCCGCGGAGTTCGACGAATCCATCAAGGGCAAGGAAATGCCGGCGTTTTACACCAAGCGCGGCCGCATTTCGTTTGTGGACTGGCATACCGGCGCGTTCCGGGTCGTGCGCGGGCATACACTCAATATGGCGGCGGATTGCAAGTATGCCCTCTGGTGGTCGTCCATCGGCGGCAGCATGATTTCCGACCTGCAATTTGCTCCCCATACTCCCTCGCCGGAATCCGCGGCCTATGCCAACATCACCGGATTTCTGAATGGATGCCGGTTCGTGCGCCGCCTGGATTTGGGCGCCCGATACCTGCGGGGATACTTGTTCCAAAACGCGAAAGATGCGGCGGATTACCGCCTGGTCGCCTTCACCGACCAGGATGAAGCGGAAGTGTTTCTGGCTGGCGCGGGAACCGGTTTGCGGGTGCTGGATCATTACGCCAACCCCTTCCCGTATGAACGGAACGGCAAGGCAATCAAATTCAACTTGCGCGCCATTACCCCGCTTTTGATTTCCGGTTTTGATGGCATTCCCACCGCTGAAACGCCGGTGCTGGGCGTTTATCCGCCGGCGGAACATGCCTGCCCCGGCCTGTCGGCCCGGGTGCGCGTTGCGCTATGCAATCCGCTGGATCAAGCGATCAGCGGGACGGTGCTTTTAAGCTTTCCTGAACCGTTTGCCGCCATTCCCGGCCGACAGGCGCGGCTGGCGCCGGGTGAAAGCGCCACCCTGGAATTTGACGCGGCGGTGCCGCAAAGCGTCCTGCATAACC
>JAXGSX010000463.1:0-1937 GCA_040775225.1 Kiritimatiellia bacterium
ACCGGCGGGGAAATGGGCGACTGGGCCATGCTGGACGGTCCGGGCGGCGGCCTGATGTTGGCCTGCCGCGAAAGCGCGCGGCAGCATCCGAAGGAATTTGAAATCCGGCCTGACCGCGTGGTAATGCGTCTTTTCAGCAATCGCGCGGGCGAAGAATTGGACTTCCGGGCGGCAACACTGGTTCGCAAGTGGAATCTGGACGCATGGTATTCCCAGGACCAACGCGACAGTTACCGCAAGCTTTATGCGCGCGATCCGCTGGAGGCGTTCGCCGAATCGGACGGCAATGCGGCCGGGTGGGCCAAGACCCATGAAATCCTGATTGCGCCGCTGGCGCCGGCGCAATTGCCCGAGGCGCTGCCTGCGGCTGCCGCGCGCCTGGCGCATTTGCTGGCTTTCCCTGTTTACGCCCAGGCCGCTCCGGATTGGATTTACCAGTCCCGGGCAATGGGCGCCGTGTATCCGCGGCGCCCGGACAAATATGCGGCGGTGGAAGCAATCATCGAATCACTCTGGCGCAGCCGTTTGCCCGGCGGCAATGCCGCCGGCGGCCGGTATGGTTTCGTGGATTATTTTCAGGAAGCGGGATGCAACGCGGCGGCGCATGACCGGTATGGCAAGGGCGGCCAACTCCGGCATGGTCTGTGGCTGGCCTGCGTCCGCGCCTGGGACAGGGATTTGCGCGCGTTGGCCGAAGGCGCTACCCGCGCTTATCTGGATAATTGTCTCTGCCATTGGAATGCCCCGCGCAAAACGGCCGGACTCTTTACCGCGGGTCATTCCGCTCCGTTTGGTACAGGCATCGGCGACCTGCCATTTTACCGGGGCGCGCGCACATCCTGGACTGCGGACGATTCAACCGATCTGCGCCAGTTTCAATGGCTGTATCAAATCGCCGGCGATCGCCGCGCCGGGGATGCCTGGCGCGCTTTCGGCGAGGGATTGAAAACCTGCTGGAACAGGGCGGTATCCGCGAAGGAAGCCCTCCATGACCGGCGGAATATCCCCGGCGGACGGGCCCTGGTGGCCCTGAAAATTCTGGCGCAGGCCTATGCCCGCGATTGGGATCCGGAACTGAGGTTCATGGCCAATGATATCGGAAACATGGTGTGTCATACGGATGCGGACCCGGAACTCGCCCAAAGCCGTCCGCGCCCGGAGTTTACCGGCATCAAGACCGGCGAAGATGCCGGCGCCTTGCTGGACGCCTGGGCCATCACCGGCGCGCCGCGCTACCGGGACACGGCCGGCCGGTTAGGCGAATATGTGTGGAATACCGGAATTGGAGTTTTCCCTGTCCAAGCGAACCATGGATCCCTGGGCAGGTTAGGCGTTTTCTTTTACGATCAGACCCGCAGTCCGGCGATCGCCGCCGCGCTGGATTTCCAGTTGCGGAGCGCTGCTGCGCATTACGACGCCGCAGTCCCCGCCGGCCGGGCGGGCGACGCGTCGCCGCCGGAGTTCATTCTCGAAGGCATGCCCATGATGATGGACGTGCTTGAGCGGCAGGCAGCTGCGTCAACGCCGGCGCCCGCCTGGCTGGCTTTTGACGGCGATCATCAGCCATGCCGGATCGCGCTGCGCAAGCCCCATGGGCGGGCCGTGGAAGTCTGGTTGAAGTCCGATACAACCAACCAGACCATCGGCGGCAATTTTAACGTCGTTTCGCTGGCGACCGGCCGCCCGGGATGCGGCCGGATCGCCTTGACTGAGCCGCAGCGCGGGTTGGCCATGGTGCATTTTCCGCTTGAGGCGCCCGGGGTGGATTACGCGATTGATGCTGCCGCGTTGGGCTTGCACATGGTTTTGGCCGACCAGGCGTTGCCGCTGGTGATTTATGCTCCGCAATCCTGGCGCCTGCCGGATTTGCGGCCGGCCCTGCCGGTGTATTTCCGGCTGTTGCCGGAATCCGATCCGGCGCGCCGGCCGCGTCTGCT
>JAXGSX010000464.1:0-1931 GCA_040775225.1 Kiritimatiellia bacterium
GCATCCTGCAGCTTGAACCCCATGTAAGCCAGTTCCCGCGCCTCGTCGTAGGTCATGGCGGGAATCGTGGCGGCGTTGGGGACAATGCGCGGATCGGCCCGCCGCAGGCCGTCCTCGTCGGTCCAGTTTTCATAAACCCCGGCGCCGGCCGCCCGGGCGACGGCTGCGCCGCTGGTGTCGCTGCCGCCGCGGGGCAGGGTGCGCAGATGCCCGTCTTTGTCGCAGCCGTAAAAGCCGGGAATGATCGCGAGCGCGCCGGCGGCGCCGGCGTGCAGTTTCCGCCCCATCTGCTTGTAGCAGCGGTGGTCGGGCTGTGCGCTAACGCCGTTATGGGCGATGCGCAAGCCGAAATCAATGGGGTCCATGAAAACGGCGCGGACGCCCTGGCGCTCCAGGATGGCCTGCACGACGCGGGCGCAGGCATACTCGCCGAAAGCCTTGAGCGATTCGACGTAATTTTCCGCGCCGGTATTTTCCAGGCGGCGTTGCAGGTTTTCGGCGAGGTTGCGCGCCAGCGCGGAATCTTCGGGAATAATTTCGGCGAAACGGGCTCCCACTTGTTCAGCGGCCTCGGAATGCCGGCTGCCCCGGAATTCGTCCGCCGCGCGGATCAGCAGGTCGGTGATTTTAATGTCGCCCTTGCGCCGGCTGCCCGGCGCGGAGACGACCATGTATTTCCGGGCCGGATCGGCCAGCATGATGGCCAGGCATTTTTCTATCTGGTCGCGCGTCGCCAGCGATGTGCCGCCGAATTTACATACTGTTGATGTTGAATGCATCGTCTTACCGCCTCCCGGGTTGCGGGTTGCACGGGCTGAAATTTGCTAAACCTGGGGGGGGAAGTCAATCAAATAACGCCGGATGATTGCTGTTTTTGCAAAATCCGGATGCCGGACGTCCGCTTATATCAGCCGGCGGACACGAAAGGATTTTCGCCGAGGCGCCGGAATTCCGCCGGGGTAATTCCTTGCAGGCGGTGAAAGACCCGGCTGAAATGGTGGGTATCGTAAAAGCCGGTTAATTCGGCGATTTGCTTGATGGAATAGTCGCGGGTGTGCAGCAGTTGCGCGGCTTTTTCCACGCGCTTGGCGCGGATATAGGCATGCGGCGTCTGCCCGGCTTGTTCCCGGAACAATGTACGGAAGGCGGTGACGCTCATATCCGCCTGGCGCGCCAGGTCTGGATGGGGCAGGGGCGAGCCCAGCCGGTCGGCGATGTAACGCATGACTTTCAGAATGCGCACATCGAGGGCGGGCGCCGCGCGCCAGGCTTGGGCGGCGCTTGCCAGCGACCATTCAATCAAACAGCCGACTGCCAGGGAAAATTGCGTCCGGCTGGCGCCGGCCCGCGCCGGATCGGCGCGCAGCAGACGGATGACTTTTTCCAGCATGGCGCGTTCCGGCGCTTCCAGCTTGAGCGCGATAATGCCGGCGCGGGTGTCGGCCGGCAGCGGGTGAACGTGGAAATGCAGGTAAAAATGCTGGATGGCGCCGGGAATGCCGCAACGCGTGGAGAAAACCGCGTCGGGCGGAATGATCGCCAGGATGCCGGGGTGGAGGGCAATGCGCCGGCCGCCCTGGCTGATGCAGGCGCCGGGCCGGTTGTTCCAGTAAATCCGCCAGTAGGGCGCGGCCGCCTTCGGAAAATTCCAGCGGTTGGTGGCGGCGGAGAGGCGGATATAGCTGGTTACCAGCGGGTGGACGTGAAATTCGCTGAAAGAAGTTATGCGCGCGGTTGTCATTTTTTACACAAAATAGTTGTTTTGTCCGTTTGTGTCAAATACGGAATAGTTTTATATTAAAAAGGATGAAAAGTTGTTTAATGCCTGCGTTCGCCGAACTATGAAAGGAACTCCAATCATGACGCTTATTCCACATATCCCCGAAGCCGAATTCCAGCAGCGCGCCGACCGCACGCGGCAGGCGATGCAA
>JAXGSX010000465.1:0-1927 GCA_040775225.1 Kiritimatiellia bacterium
GGACGTTCATGGTGTTTCTCTACGAGTTTCAACAGACCCACAGCCTGCCGATGGTGATGGCCTCGCTGGTCGTGGCGGCTGTTCCCACTTTGCTCGTTTTTATTTTCTGCCAGAATATCATCCTGCGGGGGATTGTCATTCCCACGTTCAAGTAAATTCACGCTGCGCTTAGGTTGAGGTGAACATGGCTGAAGTTGTACTGGAGCATGTCTGGAAATATTATCCCGGCAATGTGGCCGCGGTGCGGGATTTCAACCTGACCGTCCATGACCGCGAATTTGCGGTGCTGGTCGGACCGTCCGGCTGCGGCAAATCCACCACGCTGCGCATGATCGCCGGTCTTGAGGAAGTCAGCCGCGGTTCCGTCCGGATTGGTTCCAGGGTGGTTAATGATATCCCTCCCAAGGATCGGGATATCGCGATGGTGTTCCAGAATTACGCCTTGTATCCCCACATGACGGTTTACGAAAACATGGCCTTCGGCCTGCGCCTGCGCAAATTCAAGCGCGCGGAAATTGATCGGCGCGTGCGGGAAGCGGCGGAAATCCTGGGGATTACCGAGTATCTTCAAAGACGTCCGAAGGCGCTTTCCGGCGGCCAGCGCCAGCGCGTGGCCGTGGGACGCGCCATCGTGCGCAAGCCGGCGGCGTTTCTGTTCGACGAGCCGCTGTCCAACCTGGACGCCAAGCTGCGGGTGCAGATGCGCACGGAAATCAGCCGGCTGCACAAGCGGCTTGAAGCGACCATGATTTATGTCACCCACGACCAGGTGGAAGCCATGACCATGGGCGACCGGATCGTGGTGATGAAGGACGGCGTGGCGCAGCAGGTGGATGTCCCGCTCAAAATCTACGAAGCGCCGGCCAACTTGTTCGTGGCGGGATTTATCGGCATGCCTCCCATGAACTTCTTCAAGGGGTCCATCGTTTCCGCCAATGGACGCCCGGTTTTTCGCGGCGATCAGATCGAACTGGGCTTGCCGGCAGCCTGGCGCGGCGCGGCGGAAAAACTGGCCGGCGCGCCGGCAACACTCGGCATCCGGCCGGAAAATATCGGCTCCGCCGCCGCCGCGGCCGATCCGGATGCCCCCCGGCTGGCCGCGCGGGTGGAACTGGTGGAACCGATGGGTTCTGAAACTTATCTCCACCTGCGCGCCGGCAAGGAATCTTTCATTGCCCGGGTGGACGCCCATGAATCGTTCCAGGTCGGCCAGGATTGCCAATTGCCGGTGGCGATTGGCCGGGCGCATCTCTTCGACGCCCGCACGGGCGCCAACCTGACCGCCTGAACGCCGCTAAATGAACAGCGTCATGTCCGCTCCCGCGGACTCATCCAGGAACGCGGCGACGCCGCCGATTTCCAGGCCGTCAATCAATTCCTCCCACTTGAGGCCCATGACGTCCATGGACATTGAACAGACCACCAGTTTGACGCCGGCGGCCTGCGCCTGGGCGATCATGCCGGGCAGCGAATCCACTTGCTTGGCGCGCATTACCCGGCGCATTAAAGCCGTGCCGATCCCGCCCATGTGCATCTGGGACAGCCGCAACGCCGCGGCGCCTTTCGGCATCATCCAGCCGAACATCCGATCCAACAGGGTCTTGCCCGGCGCCTGCGGTCCGCCGCGGCGCAGAGCGTTTATGCCCCAGAAGGTGAAAAACATCACCACTTCGCTGCCCATGCTGACCGCTCCGTTGGCAATGACGAAGGCGGCCAGCACCTTGTCAAGATCGCCGGAAAAGACCACCATGGTCTTGCGCGGCTTGCCGTCGGCCGCCGGCCGGCCGGCAGCCGCGACACCAGTCGGCGTCAGGCCGACCTTGCGGATGCGCAGGCGCACCCGGGCGCCCTCGCGCTCCTGGCTGACGACCGTGTGGCCGAAGTGGCGGCACCATGCGGCGCCGTCGGCGGCAAAGCCCGGGTCGGA
>JAXGSX010000466.1:0-1927 GCA_040775225.1 Kiritimatiellia bacterium
CGGGCGCGCAAGTTGCACGCACGCGCCCGGGCGGCCCACATTCCCATGTGCAACCGCTCGCGCAAATTGATTACACGGCGCAGGCTAAAATCGTCCAACCCGAGCCGCGCCGGATCGGCAACGATTTTGTCCCATAACTCATCCATGGCGCGGACGCCGCGCGCGGCATTATCGGCCTGCCACTGCATCCGCTCGGCATGCTTGAGCCAGGTGAATTGCGCACGCTGCCGGTTGAAAATCTGCTGCAAATCAACATTCTCCGACAAGGCGGCCGCAATATGCTGCGCCGCCGGCCGGCCAAAATAATTGCGCGCCAGGCGCGGGAGAATCAGTTCATAAACCGGCCCATGCGGTTCGGCATACCGCCATTGTTCCCCGGCGCCCGGCGCCGTTCCGTCAGGCAGGCATCCCCATGGCAGCGCGCCGGACGTCCCACGATTCCAGGAGTATTCCCGGACGGCCAAGCCCTCCAACGGCAGAAACCCGTCCAGATACGCCAGGATGCCGAAAGTGTCGCGCGGGTTGTCCACGAACGTGGCCGACCACGCCGCGCCCATGGAAAACAGCGGCCGCCATGAATGGGACATCAGGGCGTACCACGTAAACATGCCCCGGCCGGGCGTTAGATCGCGCCAGGCGCGAATCGCCGGCGCCGGCGCCTCGCGGATACAGAAAGTGACATCTTCCGCGGGGAACGCCGCGTGCAGGCGGCGCCAGAATTCGGTGTAATATTGCCGGTAACGTTCCGCCATTGCCCGGATTTCCGGCGTGTCGCCGAATCTGGAAGTAAAGGCCTGGCGGCCCAGTTCCGGATGGATGACATCGGCGCCGTAGGGATAGATGGTGAAGTGCAGACGCGCGGCCGGGTTGAGCTTTTTGACTTCCTCGTAATAAATTTTGTGTTTATTGATGGTGGCCGCGACATAATCGTCACCCCAGCGTTTACGGCAGGCATCACAACGCTCTTCCCACTGGGCGGGATTGGTCAGCCACCCGGTATCCGTGTCATGCATGCCGACCTGGGTCACGCCCGCGGCGCGGATGAATTCCGCGAAATTACGCGCGGTTGCCCGTGTGATTTCATCCAGGCTCCAGCACCGCAGCCATGCGTCATTATCGCGGTGCGGCCCGACGGCCGTCGGGCAATCCCTCTGGATTTCCGGGTGCAAACTACGCAGACCAGCGAAGGGCTTTTCGGCGTAAATGATGGCCTCGACGCCGCGGGCGCGTCCGTATTCCACACCCGCCCGGATTACATCCATTCCTTTTGACGGTTTAAACATCTGGCCGCGGGGATAAAATGCATAATACTGCAGCAGACCGAATTTGCGCCGCAGGAGCCGGTCGTAATAATCCCGGATGGCCCCTTGATAATCTTCCGCCAGGGCCGGAGAGGGATTATCATTTTGCCGGATGGACGAGAATAATTGGATAACTTCCGGCATTCCGGAGTTGCAGACGGCAAACGGCGTGCCCGGTTCCAGCCAGACGAGGTCCGGCCAATCCCGCACTTCCGCCGCGCGCCAGGCGGCGCTGCCGCCACCGGCGTCACTTTTCAGCAACTCGCCGAACGTCACGCAGGCGTATAAAGCGCCGATCTTGTCCGCCCCGGCCAGAAAGATTTTTCGGCCGTCCGCCGACCGCCGGATTTCATAGCCCCGCTCGCCCGGATTGTTTGCGCCGACATTGACGGTTTTTTCCGCCACGGCCCGCGTGATCAGGGGATTATCCTCCACCGTGCCGATAATGATGGCCATCTTGCCTGCCGGCAGTTCTCCGCCGCTGATTACAGGCAAAACCGACTTGCCGCCGATTTCCTTCAATCGCTGATTAATCCAGTCCGCGCCGATTTTGGACTGCTCGCAGGCATCCGCGCCGATGACCAGGGCGGCCTTTTCCGGGTCAAGGACGAGGTCGTTGTCCGTCA
>JAXGSX010000467.1:0-1919 GCA_040775225.1 Kiritimatiellia bacterium
CATCTGGTCCGAGGCCTATGCCGGCTATCGGCAGAACCTGATGGACTCCATTATCGGACTGGTGCAGGCCGGCACCGAAGCCAAAACACTCGATCAGCCCGGCGGTATCTTTGTCCGCAATATTGACCAGGTGCCCGAGGATGACCGCACGCTCTTTCTGTCCGTCGCGCGGATTGTGCTCTCCGACCGGTACGGATCACTGGCTGAGCAAATTGACCGGCGGGTCGTTTCGAAGGTGGATATTCCATATCTGACGCCCGTCCGCCCGCCGGAAAAGCCGGGAACCTACCCGGCCGGCCTCCCCGCCCGGGAATTGGAATTCTTCAACGGCTACGGCGGCTTTACCCATGACGGCCGGGAATATGTCATCCGGCTCGAAAAAGGCCGGACCACGCCGGCCCCCTGGGTCAACATACTTGCCAACCCGCAATTCGGGACCGTGGTGGGCGAATCGGGCAGCGCCTATACCTGGAGCGAAAATGCCCATATGTTCCGCCTGACCCCCTGGCACAACGATGCCGTCAGCGATCCCAGCGGAGAGACGTTCTATATCCGCGATGAGGAATCCGGCCGGTTCTGGTCGCCCACGCCCCGCCCCGCCTCCGGCGAGACGCCTTATATCTGCCGGCACGGCCATGGGTACACGGTTTTCGAGCACGACCAGGACGGGCTATTCTCGGAAATGACCGCCTATGTAGCCATCGCCGCGCCCATCAAGTTTACCGCCATCACCATTCGCAACCACTCGGACCGGGTCCGCCATGTAAGTATAATCGGCTACTGCGAATGGGTGCTCGGCGAACGCCGCGACCAAAATGCCATGCATGTGGTCACCCACCTGGACCCGCAAAGCGGCGCAATCTTCGCCCAAAACAAGTTCAGCCTCGATTTCGCCAATCGCATCGCCTTCTTGCATGCCAGCGGCGCCGAGCGCACCATGACGGCCGACCGCCTCGAGTTCATCGGCCGCAATGGGACGCTGACCGCCCCGGACGCCCTCCGGCGCGAACGCCTGTCCAACCGCGTTGGCGCAGCCATGGATCCCTGCGCCGCAGTCATGGTCCCGTTCGAAATCCCACCCGGCGAACAGATTCAAGTGGTATTCACACTGGGCGCCGCCGGCAGCGAGGAGGAAGCCCGCGGCCTGCTCCGCCAGCAGGGAGATGTGGGCGGCGCGCGCCAGGCGTTGGAAGAAGTCTGGCGGTTCTGGCAGCGGCAACTCGGGGGCATCTACGTCGAAACCCCCGATCGTTCCGTCAATTTCCTCGTCAACCATTGGTTGCTTTATCAAATCCTATCCGCGCGGTTCTGGGGGCGCAGCGGTTTCTACCAGTCCGGCGGCGCCTACGGATTCCGCGACCAATTGCAGGACTCGCTGGCATTCCTGCACGAGTGCCCCTGGCTGACACGCCAGCACCTGCTGACAAGCGCCGGGCGCCAGTTTACCGATGGCGATGTGCAGCATTGGTGGCATCCGCCGGTCGGCCGCTGCGTGCGCACTCGCATTTCGGACGACCTGCTGTGGCTGCCCTACGTCGCCTGCCGCTATACGACGGCCACCGGGGATACCGGCATCCTTGACGAGCCGATTCCCTTCCTCGAAGGGCGCGCCCTCGCCATGGACGAGGAATCCGTCTATGACCAGCCCCAGATTTCCGACAAGCAATCCACCCTCTACGAACACTGCACGCGCGCCATCCGCCGCGCAATGCGATTCGGCGCGCATGGCCTGCCGCTGATGGGATCCGGCGACTGGAACGACGGCATGAACCGCGTCGGCCACGAAGGCCGCGGCGAAAGCGTCTGGCTGGGATTCTTCCTGCATCGCGTGCTCCAGGATTTCGCGCCCGTGGCCGCCAGCCGGAATGACCAGGCTTTCGCCGCAGAATGCCTCCAGGCGGCGGCGAAACTCGCGGTTA
>JAXGSX010000468.1:0-1903 GCA_040775225.1 Kiritimatiellia bacterium
CCTAAAAATCAATGTTTATAAGGAGCAGGGCCAACCATGAAACCGCGTTGCTTGACGGCGTGGGCGGCGGTATTGCTGGCGTGTTGGTTGACGGCGGGCAATGTCGGCGCGATCTTGTACCGTTCTTTTGCGGGCGATCATCCTGCGGCCATGCCGCCATTGGAGTTTTACGGCGGCGTGGTAGTGGTGAAATTTCACAATGGCTTGCCCGTCAGCCGCTCCGCCGAAACCGGGCAGTTCTTCCAAGCGCCTGCCGTGGTGCAGGACGGCGCGCTGGCCGGATTGCGCGCCATGCTGGCGGCCGCCGGCGCCGCCGCCCCGCGTCCGACTTTCACGCGCGCGGCGGCCGTGCTCCGCGACGAGGGCGATTTGGCCAAACGCGGCGTCGGCGGTGACTTGCCGGATTTGACGCTTTTTTTTGACATTCCCGTGCCGGATTACCATGCTGCCGCCGCCTTGTTGCAGGCCCTGCGGACCAACTTGCTGGTGGAAACCGCCTATGCCCGCTCGCGCCCTTTGCCGCCGCCGACGACGGACCTCTCGACCAACCAAATTTATCTCGGCCCGGCGGCTACCAATGGCTACGACGTTTTCTTTGCCTGGGGCAAGCCCGGCGGCAACGGGTCGCAGGCGCGCCTGATTGATATCGAGTACGATTGGACCTTCGGCCACGAAGACCTCCAACTGAGCCCGACGAATCTGCTGTGGGGCGATCTTTACACCAATTACGGCCCCGACCACGGAACCGCCAGTATCGGCATCAGCGCGTCCCTGAGCAACGGATTCGGCATGAACGGGATTATCCATCAAGGTTCCGTCAGCATGATCAGTTCCGTTTCCAGCGGGTTCTGGGTCATTGCCGATGCCATCAACCAGGCCGTGGCGCGCACCGCGCCCGGGGATGTCATACTTTTGGAGCAGCAGGAATGGAGCGTGGCATTCGCCAATTACTGCCCGGTGGAGGCCACGCCGGATATTTACAGCGCCATCGTCAACGCCTCCGCATTGGACCGGATCATCATCGAGCCGGCGGGCACTGGCGCGCTTGACCTGGATCACCCGGCATGGAGCAACATCTTTCAGCGCGCCACGCGCGATTCCGGGGCCATCATGGTCGGCGCGGGAGAGAGCACGAACCGGTCGCGCTGCAACTTTTCGTGTTATGGCTCGCGCCTGGATATCCAGGGATGGGGGGATTGGAGCGTCGCCACCCTGGCGTACGGCGACCTGGGTGGGTCGTCGGTGACCGATAAATATACCCGAACTTTTTCCGGCACCTCCAGCGGCAGCGCGCTTTCCGCCGCCATCGCCGCCGCGGTGCAGAGTTATGCCCGGGTTAATTACGGGTTTTACCTGCCGCCGCTGATGTTGCGGTCAAACCTGGTGCAGAGCGGCTATGCCCAGACCTTTGGCCTGCCCGGCAATATCGGGCCGCTGCCCAACCTGAGCAATGCCCTGGCCGGTGTGGACATGCTGGCGATGGTCACGCCCTGGGACGGACTGGCCGCCCAGGGCGCGTATGGCGGGCCGTTCAGTCCCACCCAGAAAATATACATGCTGACCAACGCCACCCCGGGAATCGTCGCTTGGACGGTGGGCAATGTGCCGCCCTGGCTGACTGTCAGCACCAACTGGGTGGTATTGCCGCCCTGGTCCGGCACCCAGGTGGTGGCGGCGGTTGGGGTATCGGCCTCGGCCATGCCTGTCGGCCAGTACGCCCAAGTCGTTACGTTTTCTAATGTCACGTCGGGTACGGCCCATTTACGCGCGATGGCCCTGAACATTGCCCGGGCCGGCCAGACCATTCAATTCCCCAACCCCGGCCCGCAATTGATAACCAATCAACTCAATCTGAGCGCCAGCGCATCTTCGGGCAATCCAGTCGCGTTTTCACTGGGGGGCG
>JAXGSX010000469.1:0-1902 GCA_040775225.1 Kiritimatiellia bacterium
CCATCTCGCTGCAGGGAACCGGCACGCTCGCCATGATCGCCGTCAGCGCCGCGGGCATCGCCACCGCCGTCAATAACCTCAGGATGGATGACGCCCGCCCCGGGGTGAACTATCTATCGCTGATCCATCGCCAGTTGCAATGCCCGGACGCGGCAACCGCCGCGCAGCTAACGCGCGACGCGCCCATCCTGAGCGGCCACGCTTACTGGACGGCCGATGCGCAGGAACGGATTTTCTGCCAGGAAAAATCCGTGCGCGCCGTGGCCGGTTTTTCGGCCGGCGTCAAAAACCCGCTGGCGCATACCAATCACTGCCTGGACCCCCAGGTCGCCCGGCGTGAAACCTGCGACGGCCATGCCGGCGGTCAATCGCGGGCGCGCCTGGCGCGGACGCTGGAAATCCTGGCAGCCCGGCGGGAAAAATGGACCGCACCGGCAATTTTTGAACTCATTTTACGCGACCGCAAAAACGCCGGCGCGAATCCTGATCTGCGTCCGATCTGCCGCCTGGGGGGCGACCCCGGCGAGACCTCGCCCACCTGCGGCGCGGCAGTCATGGAGCCGGCCACCGGCCGCATGTGGGTGACGCCCATCAATCCGCTCGGACAGCCGGAAGCGTGCGTCCAGTTGAAGGCCTAACCTGAATTTGCGGCCGCTGGCACCCAGCCGCGCTTCACTGCTTTTGGATCAGGTAGTAAATGGATGGGAACGGCCCGCCCAGCGTAAACGAGATGGCGCCGTCTTTCACAACCGACGGCACCTGCCCGATCAGCGCGCCGGCAGTGTTGACGGCGAATATTTTCAAGCCGCTGACCCGGGTGCTGATTTCCAGTTCCGCCTCGATGACCTCAACCTGGATCGGCCCATGGCCGCGGTTAAACTGGAGCGTATGGTCGGCATTATACGCGGCGCCGGTGTTGTCCGCCCGGCCCACGGCGGTCAGGAGCAGGTTATCCGACGCCGCCACCGGGGCATTGGTGAGCGAACTTAAGGCGATCACGCCAAAATCCGTATGCGCTTTGATTTGCATTCCGCGCAGGGCAATCGCGCCGGCCGCGCCGAGGAAGCCATAAGCCGCCTTGGTGCGCGGGGTGTCAATCGTGGCATAGCGCCGGTCGCGATTGCGGTATAACTCGCCGGTATCGGAAACCAATTCCCGCAGGTTTTCCGGAACCAGCGGTTGGTCCGGGGGCGCTTGCAGCGGTGCGGAGGCCGGATTGCCGGCAAAACGGATGCCGACCTTGCGGACTTCCGCGGCGCCGGCCAACGCCGGGACATCGCCGGCGCCAAGATGAATCTTGCCGGCCGGCGCAGGCGCCGCGGGGTCCGGCAAATCCGGCAGCACAACTTCCGCCGGGGCGTCGGATTCACGGACATCGCCGCGCCGCAGGATCAGCGCGGCATGGTAAAAAAGTCCAAACTTGGCGGGATCGTTGAACGTGTCAAACACACCGCCGCGGTACGGTATGCCGGCCAGCGCATCGGAGGTGATGGGCGCGGCAATCTGATCCACGTGTTCCCGGCAATCGTAACGGTAGGTATGGACTGCGGCGCCCGCCCACCCCTGCAATGCGGCGGCGGCGGCGAGGAAGAGCGGGCTTTCGGCGCGCCATTCGTTGGGCCAGGGATCGTCCCACTCGGAAACGAAGAACGGGCGGTCCAGGAACCGGCAGAAAGTCAGGCCGCGGAACCACGGATCGCGCTCGCCGAGCATGCTGCGGTTTCGAAAACGTTTTTCCGTCGGACGCCACACGCCCCATTCATACCAGTAGGTATGACCGTCGGTGAAATCCGCCGCGCGCTGGGCGGCCATCAAAGGCGCGCCGCCGGCGGCCCAGTTGGTGCCGGCGACGGGAATGCGCACGCCCAAGTCCCGCAGATGCCGGATCATGCCGGCGTAATA
>JAXGSX010000470.1:0-1859 GCA_040775225.1 Kiritimatiellia bacterium
ATCGGCCAGGCCTGCGAATTCGACTATTCCGGCACCCAGGCCTGCAAGGCCCTGCGCAAGCTGGGCTATCAGGTCGTCCTGGTCAATTCTAATCCCGCCACCATCATGACCGATCCCGGGATGGCCGACCACACCTATATCGAACCGCTCAATCTGCAGCGCATGACGGAAATCATCGAGAAGGAAAAACCCGACGCATTGCTGCCCAACCTGGGCGGCCAGTCCGCCTTGAACCTTTGCGCCGAACTCGCGCGGACGGGAGTGCTGGCGCGCCATGGCGTGAAAATCATCGGGGTGCAGGCCGATGCCATCGAACGCGGCGAAGACCGGATCGCCTTCAAAGAAACCATGTGCAAGCTGGGCATTGACATGCCCCGCAGCGCGCCGGCCTTCAGCGTGGCCGAGGCGGAAAAAATCGCCGCCGGGCTGGGCTACCCGGTGGTCATCCGGCCGGCGTATACCATGGGCGGCACCGGCGGCGGCCTGGTATACAACGTGGAAGAGCTCCAGACGGTCGCCGCCCGCGGCATTGCCGCCAGCCTCGTGGGCCAGATCCTGGTGGAAGAATCCGTGCTGGGCTGGGAAGAACTGGAACTGGAAGTGGTGCGCGACGCCAAGAACCGGATGATTACCGTCTGTTTCATCGAAAACGTGGACGCCATGGGCGTGCATACCGGCGACTCGTTCTGCACCGCGCCCATGCTGACCATCAGTCCGGAATTGCAGCAGCGGCTTCAAAAACACGCGTACGACATCGTGGAAGCCATCGAGGTCATCGGCGGCACCAACGTGCAATTCGCCCACGATCCCCGGACCGGGCGCGTGGTCATTATTGAAATCAACCCGCGCACTTCGCGCTCTTCCGCCCTGGCTTCCAAAGCGACCGGCTTCCCGATCGCCATGGTTTCCGCGATGCTGGCGGCGGGGCTGACGCTGGATGAAATCCCCTACTGGCGCGACGGCACGCTGGACAAGTACACCCCGGGCGGCGATTACGTGGTGGTAAAATTCGCGCGCTGGGCCTTTGAAAAATTCCGCAATGCCGAGGACCGCCTGGGCACGCAGATGCGCGCCGTGGGCGAGGTCATGAGCATCGGGCGCACTTACAAGGAAGCCCTGCAAAAGGCCATCCGGTCCCTGGAAAACCGGCGGTCCGGTTTAGGCTTCGCCAAAAATTTCAACCAATTGCCGCTACCGGACTTGATGGACAAGCTGAAATACGCCACCAGCGAACGCCAGTTCATCATGTACGAGGCGCTGCGCAAGGGCGCCGACACCGCGGCGCTTGGCGCGCTGACCCATATCAAGCCCTGGTTTATCGAGCAGATGCGGGAACTGGTGCAATTGGAGGAAGAAATCCTCGCGCACCGCGGCAAGCTGCCGCCGGATGACCTGCTGCGCCGGGCCAAGCGCGACGGATTCGCGGACAAGTACCTCGCGCAACTGCTGCGCCTGCCGGAAGAACAACTGCGCCGGCGGCGCCTGGACCTGGGCCTGGCGGAAGCCTGGGAGCCGGTGCCCGTCAGCGGCGTGGAAAATGCCGCCTATTATTATTCCACTTACAATGCTCCCGACCGCGCGCCGGTCAGCGCGCGCCGCAAGGTAATGATCCTGGGCGGCGGCCCCAACCGCATCGGCCAGGGGATCGAGTTCGATTACTGCTGCGTGCATGCCGCCTTCGCCCTGCGGGACGCGGGTTACGAAACCATCATGGTCAATTGCAACCCGGAAACCGTATCCACCGACTTCGATACCTCCGACCGCCTGTACTTCGAGCCGCTGACGCTGGAAGACGTGCTGGAAATCATCGAGATCGAGCAGCCCAAGGGCGTGATCGTTCAGTACGGCGGACAGACGCC
>JAXGSX010000471.1:0-1838 GCA_040775225.1 Kiritimatiellia bacterium
CGCCAACACACCGATCATCCATCCATAAATCATGCCCGCCCACCCCAGCCCAAGACGCGCGCGCGCGCCGAAATTTCCCCATTTCCAGCGGGCGGACAAAGCGCCGGCGGCGGGCAGAACGCAGGCAACCAGGATCGTCCCGGCCCAGATCCAGGGCGTCCAATGCCCGGCGTCTCTGCCGTAAATCCCCCAAAGCGGCAGCGCTAAAAGCAACCCCAGGCCGGCCGTCCCCAGGCACCAGGTGCGCCGGCGCGAACGCCGCCAGAAACTTACCCACTGATAACGCAATGCCAGCGACAAGAAGGCCGCCGCCGTGATACCCATGCCGGCCAAGGCCGCCCAGCCGGGCATTTCCCGGCCCGGCAGCAACGCCCAGCAGCAGCCGGCGCCGACGGACAAAACCGCCGCCGCCGCTGCTGTTAAAAACCAGCCTGCCAAATGCCGTACGCGCAGCATTTTTTCCGGCGCTGGCAGAAGTCCTAATCCGCGCCCCAGCAGCATCGGCAGCCAGGCCGCGGCATACCAGAGGCACACCGCGGCCCAAAGCGCCAATCCCGGTCCAACCAGCGTGCGCCAGCGCAGCGGCTCGGCCGCCATGTAACAGATCAGCAAGGCTGCGCATAATCCCATGCCGATGCCGGCCAGCGCGCCCAGCCATTCCAGATTGTCCGCCGGCCGGCGGCGATCCAGCAGACGGATTTCACGCTGCAGCCGCAGAAAAAGCAGCAGGCCCGCCGCGGCGCATACCCCCATGATCAGCGCCGCCGGCGCTGTTTGAAAGATTGCGCTGCCCCGCACGTCGCTCATGCCCTGCGCTTTTTCGGCGATCCGCGCCGCCGCCGCCCGCATCCGCCCCGGGTCTGCCTGAAATTGACGGGTACGCTCCGCATCCAAATCCGCGGGAAGCGCCGGCGGATTGGTTCCCGCGGCGGTGAAGACCGGAATCCATGCAACCGGCGCCGGCAAATCGCCGGGCGCGCTGCCGCGCGCTTCCAGGGGCAGAGCGGCCAGAACCGCATCGCTCACCGCCGCGGCGTTGCGAAGCCGGTCGGCCGTGCTCCAACCCGGATGCTTGCTGCGCGGCAATGCCGGCAGCAGCACCGTCAGCACGCGCAACCCCGCGGGTTTGGCCGCGCGCAGCCGCGCGCGTTCCGATGCCAGCCAGTCCGCCTGGCGCAGGGAAGCCGGCTCGCCGCCGCCAAACGCAACAATCAATTCATTTTCCGTTCCCGGCGGCAACCCTGCCCATGGCAGAAAGAATCCCGGCGGCTGGCCGCGGTGTCCGGCTTGCAGCAATTCCGGCAATCCCTCCAGGTCCACCGCGCCGGCCGGCGGCGCGGCAACATCCTGCGCCGCCCCCGCCGGCGGCAACCCGTGATAAATCCGCACGTTTTCCGACGCGCGCAGCAACCCGGAACGCAGACGCGCGCGGCCCAGATTCTGCCAGGCATAACGCAGCCAGTACCTGAAGCCGGCGCCTGCCGGAGCGTTGTCCGCATTGACCGCCCGCGCGATGCGCCGGACGCTTTGTTCCACAAAACGGCAAACATCGTTCATCGCCGGCGCACTGGACGCTCCATCCCAAGCCGGACGCTGCATTGCGCCGGCCGGTGGAAATCGCACAGCATCGCTGGTATCCAGGACCACTCGCACGCTCCAGCGCGGTATGCCGAACTGCCCGTAGCCCAGCGGCGCCAGTTCTGCAAACATCATTGTCAGAAACAACACCACGACCAGAACGGCGCAAAGATTCATGCAAAGCGACCGGTCAAACTGCCCCGTGAATGTCTGCCATGCCGCCCAGATGCCCAATCCCCCGGCGGCCGCCAGGACCGCCA
>JAXGSX010000472.1:0-1812 GCA_040775225.1 Kiritimatiellia bacterium
ACCGGCAGCACCTGCTGACGCACTGCGATTGCATGTGCTATCACAACCTGTTCCAGCGCGATCCGATCGAGTTCGGCTGGCTGTTCGCGCCCCGGCCGCTCCTGTTGTGTTTTGCGATGGAAGATTTGCACTTTTCGCTCGATCAATACCGGGAATTGCACGCCGGCATACAGAGATTTTACCAGCACCTGGGCCAGCCGGAAAAATGCCAGCTCTGCGAGTACCACGGCCCGCACGGCTACCAACCGGAATCGGTCGAACGGATCAACCAATGGTTCGACGAGCATCTGTACGGCGAGGCGCGGCCGCGCCTGGGCCTGGGTGAGATGGAAATCCCCGAGCCGGAAACCTGCATTTTCCAGGGCGCGCCGCCGCCCGACAACCGCATGGCGCAATTGCCGGAGTTGCTGAGTCCGACCGGCGCGGTGACGCTGCCGGCCAAGCCGGACGATTGGCCGGCGCTGCGCCACGGCATGTGCAAGACCATCCGTGAAAACCTGATGCGGAATTTCGATCCCGCCGCCCGGCTGGAACTTAAACCGCTGGGCGAATGGATCAAGGGAGTATGGAATTACCGGAAATACCGCGCCGTATTCGGCGATAACGAAATCTGGGTGGAAACCCTGACGCCTCCCAAGCCGACCGACAAGGCCGTCATCGGCCTGGCCGACACCGCGGAAAACGCCCGCGATGTTCTGATGCGGCTCTCGGACGATATCCGGCATACCATCGCGGTCATTGTCCCGCGTTTTTCCGGGTTCAATGCGTGTGTGACGCAGACCGGCGCGCTGCTGCGCGCCGGCGCCTACACCGGCATGACGCCGTTCATGCTGATGCTGGAAGACCTGGAGCTGGCCGTGCCGGCCGTGATGGCGCTCCCGGAATTGCGCAAGCGCCAGGCGTATATTTACGGCCGCGGCGATGCCGGCGTGGCAGCGCTGTATCATGTCATCATGCATGAAAACACGGCCGGGGCGATCGTGGATGGCATCCCGTCCAGCCACCGCCAGGGCGCCTATTTCCTGAACGCGCTGCGGTTCCTGGATATTTCACATGCCATGGGACTCGCGGCGCCCCGGCGGATCGGCCTGATCAACGCCAAACCGTCACTCTGGACACAGCGGTTGTATAAAAGGCTGGGTTGCCCGGAAAACCTGTTGGAAGCGGCGTCCTGCCGTGAAATGCTGACGCGCCTTTAGCCGGACGCGACAGTGCCGGGTCCGGGTGCAGCATTCCGCCAGCAATGCCGGGC
Organism: Kiritimatiellia bacterium; assembly: GCA_040775225.1. Lineage (GTDB taxonomy): Bacteria > Verrucomicrobiota > Kiritimatiellia > JAAZAB01 > JAAZAB01 > JAXGPF01. The sequence goes on from JAXGSX010000472.1 coordinate 1,253, forward strand.
CGGCGGCCCGGTGAATGGCGCCGTCCACCCCGCCGCCGCCCAGCAGCGTCCGGTTGGCGGCATTGACGATGGCATCAACTTCAAGCTGCGTGATATCGGCCAGTACGGCTCGCATCATTCCTCATCTCCCGCACAAAGGACAATGTGGATTGGGCGACACCGCCACCACCCGGAAATTCATGGATAGGGCATCAAACAGCAGCAGACGATTGACGAGCAGTTTGCCGATGCCCAGTAAGCACTTGACGGTTTCCGCCGCCTGGACGCAGCCCAGCAACCCCTGCACAAAGCCCGGCGGTCCGGCGGGGACGGCGTCCGACGCCGGCGGATATTCGTCAAAAAGGCAGCGATAACAGGCGCCGCGTCCGGGCACCGCCGTCAGGGCCTGTCCGGCATACCGGCTGACTCCGGCATGCATCGCCGGGCGCCCCGCCGCATGGCAGGCGCCGGCAATCGCCATCTTGGATTCAAAATTCTCCACCGCGTCCACCACGCAGTCGTAGCGCGCCGGGAGCGCCGGGGGCGTCGCCGCCGACCAGCGTTCCTGCAGCAATTCAACC